>CAZRFI010000125.1:0-1412 GCA_964598905.1 uncultured Candidatus Sericytochromatia bacterium
GGGCTGATGCCCGCCTGGACACAACTATGATCCCAGCGGCGGATCCCGCGCGTTTGGGCGGTCAGCGCTTGGATCTGCTCGTGGGCTTTAATTTTGTACCCTGGCCAGGACAGCGCCTGGGGATCGAAGGGGGCATTCCTGTTTACCAGCATCTTTCTGGCCCGCAAATGGCCACCCAGTGGTTGTTGCAAGTCGGGTGGCAGATCGGATTTCAAGGTCTGTCACCCCTTGATTCGTTGATCTGAATCAAGTCCCCTGTTTGCGCTTGCGCAAATACGCTGTAAAGAACGTTTGTCAGAATAATGACAGGCGTTCTTTTTATGTGAAAGGCCCGAAACCATGACCGCGCAAACCCCGGAGCAGATTGAGGAAGTGTCCCCTATGCCGATCAGTGATGCCGAGCGACAGGTGCAGCCTGAACAGGAATTGCGCAAAGCCTTTGATGCCGGGCGAAACTCGGGTCTGCAGCTGAAGGCAGAAAATGTGGACCCCCTTTCTTGCACCGAAATTGCCCTGATTCTGGAACGCAGTGGCCTGCCCTGCATCAGCGGGCCGTGGCAGGAAATTGAAGCCGGTGTGCTGCGGCTCAAACGTTTGCCCTGCCAAAGCGAGAATGCCCATATCTGTGATGTCTGGCGGGAGTCCGTGGATGGACTGGTGATGGGGGCCGGTGAAAACGCCCGTTACAGCCGCCACAGTTCTTTTGCTGATCCTGGCCAAGCCTGTGTTGACATTCTCTATCCCGAAGATCAACCCCAATGGCGTCTGGCAGAAGTGCCCGAAACTTACTCGCTTTTGCTGGAGCGCTTAAAGGCAGATTTGGCAAAATACCAAGCAGAACTCCACATTTTGGGTTATGCCGAACGCCAGATTTTTTATCAACTCAAAGACCACCACCCGGCTTTGGCGGGCCGCCGCCAGGGTTTTTTAGAGCTGTCTCTGCAAAAATGGCTCAGCGAATCTGAACCCGCTTTAAAACTGGTTGAAATGAGCCCCCGTGCGGTTTGGAATGGAGATTAAAGCATGGAAATGAGCCGATCGGGTTTTCTCAAAAAAATGCTGGGAGAGGCGCTGCAGGTCTTGCCCCATGTGGTGCCCGCTTTGAGTCTGGTCAAAACCCCATTTTCAGGCGCAAGCCCGCTGATTGACCCCCTTGCCACTCCAGACGAGGCCGAAGAAATACCCAGGCCCTGGCAGGCGGTTGGGGGCTGGGCCGACTTTCCCCCCGGTACACAAACCCCTGTTAATCAGGGCAAGCAAATCGTGTTCGCCTTTGAACGGGGCCTCTATGCCCTGGATCGCAGCCAATTTGAAAGCGGAGAAAACCTTCCCCGCCGCCCACTGCGTGTGGAGCCGCACGGGCAAATATCTCTCAATCAACAGGCTTTTTGGCCTGGCAAAGACTATTTATC
>CAZRFI010000125.1:1512-5547 GCA_964598905.1 uncultured Candidatus Sericytochromatia bacterium
ACCCACAATTGCCTGCTCAAGACCTATGTCAAAAACGGGATTGCGATCCGCATTGGCCCCACTTATGGTTATGGCAAAGCCAAAGACCTCTATGGCAATACCGCTTCTCACCGCTGGGATCCCCGCCTTTGTCAAAAAGGCCTGGGCCTCGTGCGCCGGGTCTACGGTGATCGCCGCGTGAAGTCGCCCATGGTGCGCAAGGGGTATTTAGACTGGGTCAAAGCCGGTTTTCCCCGCGACGCAACCACCGGTCGTGGCCCCGATAAATATTTCCAACGTGGCAAAGACCAATGGCTGCGCCTGAGTTGGGACGAAGCGTATAAAATCGCGGCCCAAGCCATGATGAATATTTCCGAGACCTATTCGGGCGAAAAAGGAGCTAAATACCTACATGCCCAGGGCTATGACGAGGCTGTGATCGAAGCAATGGAAGGCGCTGGCGTGCAGACCGTCAAAATGCGGGGTGGTATGGCCTTTTTGGGGGCCACCCGGATCTTTGGCCTCTACCGCTTTGCCAATTCATTGGCTTTACTCGACGCCAAAATTCGCAATGTCAGTCCCGATAAAGCTCACAGCGCCCGTGGTTGGGACAGCTATAGCTGGCACACAGATTTGCCACCTGGGCACCCGATGGTGACAGGGCAACAGACCAATGACTTCGACCTGTTTGCGACTGAATACGCCAAATTGATCATTCCCTGGGGCATGAATTGGATCACCACCAAAATGCCCGACTCCCATTGGATGACCGAGGCCCGGCTCAAAGGCGCAAAGACCATTACTGTGACGGTGGAATACAGTGCCACGGCCTCCAAAAATGATGAGGTGATGGTGATTCGGCCCGGCAGTGACCCGGCGTTTGCCTTGGGTTTGGCCCAAGTCTTGATTGAGAAAAAACTCTATGACGAAGACTTTGTGAAGTCTAAAACCGACATGCCCTTCTTGATTCGCATGGACAGCCTCGAACCCCTGCGCCCGGAAGAGGTGTTTAAAGATTATAAAAATCCGGTTCCCAAGAATCTCAAGGTCATGAAAGACGGCGAAAAACCGCCCGCCAATTTTGCCCAACAAGAACAGTTCATTCCCGAAAAAATGCTCAAAGAATTCAGACCCTATCTGGTCTGGGATAGTGTCAAAGGCCAGCTTGAAACCGTGACCCGTGACGATTGGGGTAGCCATTTTAATAAAAAAGGACTCAGACCGGATCTGCGAGCCAAACAGCAAGTCAAACTGCTCGATGGCAAAACTGTTGAAGTGCAGACCGTCTTTGCCCTGATGGAGCGCTACCTGAATGAGAACTTTACGCCCAAACAGACCGAAGCGATCACGGGTTGCCCGGTCAGCGGGATTGTCTCACTGGCCACCCAAATTGCCCAAAACAAAGAGAAAACCTTGTTTGTCACCGGCATGGGACCGAACCAATTTTTCAACTCCGATCTCAAAGACCGGGCTATTTTCTTGGTAGCGTCGCTGACCCGCAATGTGGGCTTCCCAGGCGGCAATGTGGGCTCGTACGCAGGCAATTATCGTGGCGCGCTTTTGGGCGGAGAACCGCTGTTTACAATGGAAGACCCTTTTAATTTGCAATTGGATCCCAAAGGTAAAATCACCACCAAAAAATACCTGCACTACGACTCTCTGCACTATTTTAATTATGGGGATCGGCCCCTGCGTATGGGCAAACACCTGCTTACCGGCAAAGGCCATTTGCCCACTCCGACCAAAGCGATGTGGTCCAATAACTCCAACTCGGTGATCGGGAATATCAAATGGCATTATGATGTGGTCAACAATACCCTGCCCAAGGTCGAGTTTATTGCCTACGCCGATTGGTGGTGGACCGGCTCGTGTGAATACGCCGATTTGGTTTTTGCCTGTGACAGTTGGGCCGAATTTAAAGTGCCCGATCTGACGGCCTCTTGCACCAATCCCTTTGCCCAGGTCTATCCGAATACGCCCTTAAAACGCATCTTTGATACCAAGCCAGACATCGAAATTCTGGCGGGTGTGGCCAAAGCCCTGGCCGAAGTGGCCAAAGAACCGCGGTTTAACGATGTTTGGAAATTCACCAACGAAGGCCAGACCGAAGTCTATCTCCAGCGAATCATCAATGGCTCGTCGTCGCTCAAAGGCTATCAATTTGACAAATTACATGCCGATGCCAAAGCGGGGATTCCCACGCTGATGAACAACCGCACCTATCCCCGCGCTTCGTCGTATGAGCAGGCCCAAAATGAAGTGCCCTGGCATACCAAATCTGGGCGACTGGAGTTTTATCGCTTTGAGCCTGAGTTTATCGAAAGCGGTGAAAACCTACTGGTCTACCGCGAACCGATCGACTCCACCCATCACGAACCCAACGTGATTGTGGCCAAACCCCATCCGGCGATTCGGCCCAAACAACCTTCGGAGTATGGTGTGGAAGCAAGCAATCAGTCTTGCGAGGTGCGTCAGGCCCGTCACATTGTGCGCAGCCCCGATGAGATGCTCAAAAGTGTGCATCCGCTCAAAAACAAAGACAAAGACTATAAATATGTTTATCACACCCCCAAATACCGCCACGGGGCGCATACAACCCCGATCGATACCGACTTTACAGGCATCTGGTTTGGGCCTTTTGGAGATATCTACCGCCATGATAAACGTCTGCCCTCGGTGGTGGAAGGCTATGTGGATATCAACCCCTTTGATGCCAAGGCCCTGGGGGTGGATGACGGCGATTATGTGTATATTGATGCCGATCCCGAAGATCGGCCTTTCAGGGGCTGGGAAAAACAGGAGCAGGCCTATAAAGTGGCCCGTTTACTTCTGCGGGCCCGCTATTATCCCGGCACCCCCAGGGGCATTACCCGCACTTGGCACAATATGTACGGTGCGACTTTTGGCAGCGTCAAGGGCCACGAAACCCGTGCCGATGGGCTGGCCAAAAATCCCGAAACCAATTATCAATCGATGTACCGCTATGGTTCTCACCAGAGCGCGACACGGGCTTGGCTCAAACCGACCCTGATGACCGAAACCCTGGTCCATAAGACGATGTTTGGTCAAGGGATCGCCAAGGGCTTTGAGCCAGATATCCACTGCCCAGTTGGCGCTCCCCGCGAGGCCTTTGTCAAAATCACCAAAGCCGCTTCTGGCGGGCTCGATGGCCAAGGCAAATGGCGCCCGGTCTCCCTCGGCTTTCGGCCGACTTATGAGAGCAAAGCCATGAAGGCCTATCTCGCAGGCCAGTATATCCGGGTCAAGAAATAGCGAAAGGAAAACAGCACAATGTCAGACGTTAAAAATTGGCAAATCAATCGCCAGATGCAATATCCCTACGAGGAGAGCCGCCCGCAAAAACAGTGGTCGATTGTCTTCGACCTGAACAAATGTATTGCTTGCCAGACCTGCTCTTTGGCCTGCAAAACCACCTGGACCAGTGGCAAAGGCCAGGAGTATATGTTTTGGAACAATGTCGAGACCAAACCCTGGGGATCTTACCCCATGGCTTGGGATCTCAATATCCTCGAAAAACTGGGCCGCCAGGACTGGGCCAAAAATGGCGAGACCTACGAGGGCAAGACCATCTTTGAAGCCGCTGAACCCGAAGAGGTGGCTGCCCACTTTTTTCCCACCGATGAAGATTGGATGTACCCCAATATTGGCGAAGACGATTGCACTGGCAATCTCGAAGGGGGAGCCCATTTAAACCTGCCCCACAAACACTGGTTTTTTTACCTGCCCCGCACCTGCGCCCACTGCACGTATCCGGCCTGTTTGGCCTCTTGCCCACGCAAGGCGATCTACAAACGCCCCGAAGACGGGATCGTCTTGATCGACCAATCGCGCTGCAAAGGCTATGGGGAGTGCGTTCGCGCCTGCCCCTACAAAAAATCGATGTACAACCCGCATACCCGCGTCAGCGAAAAATGTATTGGCTGTTATCCGGCTGTCGAAGAGGGCAAACAGCCGATGTGTGTGCAGAATTGTATTGGCAAAATCCGGATCATGGGCTTTATCAGCCCACCCTGGAAGGCCCGCATGGACAATCCC
>CAZRFI010000125.1:5647-13130 GCA_964598905.1 uncultured Candidatus Sericytochromatia bacterium
AGCTTTAAAGTGGCCAATGGCAAAGCCACAGGCTTTGACGACAAAGGCCAAGAAATTGTCACTGTGCCTGTCACCGAGCCCATGATCGTGCGCGAGGCCTTTGATGCCGAACTCGGTGCCGCCCGGCACAATACCCCTTAAGCCCCCAGATTGTTACAAGAAAGGAAAAGCCCAAATGAAAAGTCCAACAAGTAAAAAAAACGCCGCCCGCAACACGATTCTGACCCTGCTGGCGGTGCCCGTGATCGCCATCGGCCTGAGCATCGGCTCGGCCGTCTATGGCCAAGCAGGACAGGGTCTGAATGCCGACAAAACCAGCCACAACCTCTTCCATCTCAAACCCAGCGATGGGGCTTGGAAAAAAGCCCCACTGCAGAGTGTCGACCTGATGGCCCAACCCATGGCCCTGCCCCGGCCCAAACTGACCCTGACCGAAAAAATGGCGGTTCAGGTTTTACACAATGGCAAAAGCATTGCCTTTCGCCTGAGTTGGAAAGACCCCGAAAAAAGTGCGGCAGGCCGATTGGGGTTGTTCTCCGATGCGGTGGCGTTGGAGTTCCCGGTCAAATTGACCGAGGGCCAACCGCCTTCGCCCTTTATGGGCGAGCCCGACAAACCCGTGCATATCTTTCACTGGCGGGCCCAATACCAAAAAGACAAAGAGATGGGACGCCATCCCACGATGGTGGATCTCTACCCAAATATGTCGGTGGATGCCTATCCGATGGAATTCAAAGACGAAGCGGCCCCCCAAGGCAGTGAGTCACAGCGGCGCATGTTCGCCCCTGGCCAAGCCGCAGGTAATCCCCAGTCTTATGTCAAAACGGGGGTCGATGAGATCTTTGCCGAGGGCTTTGGCAGCAGCAGTTTGGCTCCTGAAATAGAAGCGGAGTCCGAAGCGGAGTGGAAAAACGGCGAGTGGAGCGTGGTCATCACCCGCCCGCTCAAAACCACCCTGGGTTCAGAGCTCAAAGTGGGCAGCAAAAACTTTGTCTGTTTTGCCGTCTGGCAGGGTGGCAAACGCGAAGTGGGTTCGCGCAAATCTGTGACCCTGATGTGGGTCGAACTCAATTTAAAGGCTTAGGTAACTGTGTATGTCGGACTATCCCTCTCCTGAATTTTTCCTGGCCTCGCTGCTGACAGCGTATCCGGGTGTCGATTTTTTGAATGAGTTAGACAGCCTTCTGCCCGTCTTGGCTGCCAGAACTGAACCCGAAGCACAAAGTCTTTACAGCCACCTTCGGGCCTTTGAGCCCGAAGCACTGCAGATTTGGCAATCGAACTATATCGACCTCTTTGATCGGGGCCAGGCCCAGAACCCGATCTACGAGACCGAATATGGTCGCAACCGGGCCATCAGCAAATCGACCGAATTGGCCGATTTGGCGGGTTTTTATCAGGCCTTTGGCTTAAGTAACGAAGGCCTGCCAGAAATGCACGATCATATTTCCGTTGAGTTGGAATTTTATGGCTATTTGCTGCTCAAAGAGGCCTGGCTCAAAGAGCAGGGCGAAACCGAAGGGGTTGAAATCGTCGCAGAAGCGCGGGCCAAATTTTTGCAGGGCCACCTCGCGGCCTTTGCCCAGGCCCTGCCGGCCTGTGAGGGCATTCAAAGCCACTCCCTCTACCTCGCTATTTTTACTTGGGTCGCGGAATTGGTCAAAATTGAATGTCTCAAACAGGAAATTCAGCCCGATCCCCTGCATTATTTTAGCCAGGAGCAAGAGCCCGAAGAAATGAATTGCAGTGTCTTGGGCGGCTGCCAGAGTGTGCGTTCTGAGGTTGTAAATGGCGCTGAAAACGCTGGAGAACTTCCCCTGCGCAGCTTCAATCCTGAAAAAGTGAGGATTTAACCATGTTTGGTATTGGTGTTCCTGAATTATTGTTGATACTGGCCCTGGCTCTGATTGTCTTTGGCCCCGGTAAATTGCCGGATGTAGGCAAAGCGATTGGGCGCGGTCTTTCGGAATTCCGGCGGGCCGCCAAAGACGTACATGAAGCGGCAGATGTTGCAATCAGCGAAAGCCCCGCTGAGGCCACTCAATCCGGGAAAAAATAGCAATGAATCCGCTTGTACACGCCCCAATGGCCAATTCGACAACGGCATCCGTGCCACTCTTGATCGATGAGCATGGGCGCAAGATGCGCAAATTGCGGGTCTCGCTCTTGGAGGCCTGTAATTTTCGCTGTTTTTATTGTATGCCTGCGGGCGTGCGCTTTGCCGCCAATCCAGACAATCTTAGCCCGACTGAATTACACACGATTTGCCAAGCATTGGTCTCTGCAGGCATCAGCCAAATTCGGGTGACGGGTGGAGAGCCCACCTTGCGCAAAGACTTCCGCGCCGTGATCTCGGCCCTGTCTTCTTTGACCTTGGAAAAATTGGGCATGACCAGCAATGGCTTTTTGCTTGAGGCACATTTGCCCTTTCTCAAAGCGATGGGCTGCCACTATTTGAATATCAGCCTGGACTCGCTGCAAGCGGATAACTTCAACCGCATGACCCGCTCTTTGGGCTTTGAAAAGGTCATGGGCAGTATTCTCAAGGCCCGAGATTTGGGCTTTCAGCTCAAGCTCAACACCGTCATCATGCGCGGCGAAAACGAGCACGAATTGCTGGATTTTGTTCGTTTTTCAGAAGCGACGGGGATCGAGGTGCGTTTTTTGGAGTTGATGAAAATTGGCATGGCCCGGCAGCTTCAGGCCGAAGCTTTTATCAGCGCTGAGGAGCAAATCTCACGAATCCAAAGTGCTTTTTCACTCAGCCCACTACAGGTCGAAAAAGACGCCACCGCATTTTCGTTTCAGACCCAAGGTGGGGGCAAAATTGGCTTTATAGCCTCGGAGTCGCGCCCCTTTTGTGGGCACTGTTCCCGCCTGCGCCTGAGCCACGATGGCAAATTGCGGGCCTGCCTGATGCTCAATCAGGGCCAAAGCCTGCGCAATCTCTCGCCAAGTGAATTGCTCAATCTCACACAGCAAGTCATGAAGCTCAAACCGTTTCAACGCCGCGAATCTGTTGCAGAAAACATGTACAGCATTGGCGGCTAGCCAAGTGTCTACGATGTGGTACAACGATTGGCGACTTTAACTCAGAATTTAAGCCTATTGAAAGAAAGAAAATCCATGCAAGACACCCTCTCCCCAATCTCAGAAAATACACAGGAAAACGAAGCACTCACCCCCCCCTCCCAATCGCACGGTTTGCACTTTGAACGCGTTTTTTCAGCGGCCCAGATATCCCCCTTTGAGGCCCTGGAATGGGAAAAACGCAGCGCATTGATCAGCAATGAAAAAGGCGAGATTTTGTTTGAACAACACGAGATAGAAGTACCTTGCCAATGGTCACATCAGGCCAGCAATGTGGTGGCTTCCAAGTATTTTTATGGCACACCTGGCAGCCCCGAACGGGAACACAGTGTCAAACAACTGGTGGGGCGTGTGGCCGGAACGCTGCGGCAATGGGGGCAAGCACAGGGTTATTTTGCTGACCAAGATTCTGCCTCTATCTATCAAGATGAATTGACCACTCTGCTCTTGCAGCAACGCGCAGCGTTTAACAGCCCGGTTTGGTTCAATTTGGGGGTGGTTGAGCCCCAGCCTCAATGCTCGGCCTGTTTTATCAACTCAGTCGAAGACAGCCTCGATGCCATTTTAAACCTGGCCAAAACCGAAGGCCTGCTGTTTAAATGGGGGTCGGGCACAGGCACCAATCTCTCTTCACTGCGCTCCTCGCGCGAAGCGCTCTCAGGGGGCGGCACGGCCTCGGGCCCCGTCTCGTTTATGCGGGGCTATGATGCCTTTGCTGGGGTGATCAAATCAGGTGGAAAAACCCGGCGGGCTGCCAAAATGGTGATTTTAAATGCCGATCACCCAGATATTCAGGACTTTGTTCAGAGCAAAGTCAAAGAGGAAAAAAAGGCCTGGGCCCTGATGGATGCTGGCTATGATGGGGGTTTCAACGTGCCAGGTGGGGCCTATGATTCGGTGCAGTTTCAGAATGCCAATCACAGTGTGCGCGTCAGCGATGCCTTTATGCAGGCGGTTGAAGCCGATGGCGAGTGGCAAACCCTTGCAGTCACAGACGGTCGCCCTCTCGAAACCCTCAGCGCCCGTGCCCTGATGCGCGAAATCGCAGAATCCACCTGGACCTGTGGCGATCCGGGCCTGCAATACGATACCACCATCAACCGCTGGCACACGGTCAAAACTTCGGGGCCGATTCAGGCCTCCAACCCTTGCAGCGAATTTATGTTTCTCGATGACACCGCCTGCAATCTGGCTTCGATCAATTTGCTCAGCTATCTCAAAGACGGGGAATTCCAGGTAGCAGACTTTCAGCACAGCGTGCGTCTGTTGCTCACGGCTCAGGATATTTTGATCGACAATGCCGGTTATCCCACCCCCCAAATTGCCGAAAACAGCCGACGCTACCGCCCACTGGGACTGGGGTATGCCAATTTAGGTGCCTTGCTGATGGCCCTGGGGCTGCCCTACGACAGCGATCAGGGCCGTGCCCTGGCTGCGCTGATCACGGCCCTGATGAGTGGCGAAGCCTACCGTGTCTCCGCAGAATTGGCCGAAGTTAAAGGGGCCTTTGAAGGCTTTGAACCCAATCGCAGCCCCATGTTGGCAGTAATTCAACTGCATCAAAAGGCCCTGGAAAACGTCGCGACCCACAGTGTCGATCAGGAAAAACTCAAAAGAGCTGCAACGCTGAGCTGGCAAGCGGCCCTGGCCCAAGGCCAAAAGGCGGGTTATCGCAATGCCCAGGTTACCGCTTTGGCCCCGACGGGTACGATTGGCTTTATGATGGATTGCGACACCACTGGTATTGAGCCAGATTTTGCCCTGATCAAATACAAACGTCTGGTCGGCGGCGGCACGCTTAAAATGGTCAACCAAACCGTGCCCCAAGCCTTGGCGCGCCTGGGTTATCATGGGGCCCAACGGGATGAAATTTTGGCCTATCTGCAAACAGAAGAAACCCTTGAAGGCGCACCCGGACTCAATAAACAGGATTTGCCCGTCTTTGACTGTGCCTTTACGCCCCTGCGGGGCTCGCGCTCAATCCACTACACGGGACATCTGCGCATGATGGGGGCCGTACAACCCTTTATCTCGGGGGCGATCTCAAAAACGGTTAATTTGCCCTCTCAAGCCAGTGTCGAAGATATTTTTGAGACCTATCTACAGGCCTGGAAGCTGGGCGTCAAAGCGGTGGCGATCTACCGCGATGGCAGCAAACGCACCCAGCCCATGAATACCTCCGAGAAACAGACCCACACTCAGGTCCAGGCATCCTCCATCAACCAAACGCCCCAACGCCGCCGTTTGCCTGCCGAACGCCAGGCCATCACCCATAAATTCAGCATTGGCGGCCACGAGGGCTATCTCACCGTGGGCATGTATGCCGATCGCAGTCCGGGTGAAATTTTTATCACCATGGCCAAAGAGGGCAGCGTGATCTCCGGTTTGATGGATTCGTTTGCCACGATGGTCTCATTGGCGCTGCAATATGGGGTGCCATTGGCTGTGATGGTGGACAAACTCTCCCATACCCGCTTTGAGCCCTCGGGGTATACCGGCAACAAAGAATTGCCCTTTGCCAAATCGATCATGGACTACCTCTTCCGCTGGCTGGAACTCAAATTTCTCACCGCGTCCCCCCCTGATTCGGGGGCTGAGGGGCCTGTTTCTGAGCCCCAAAACGCAGCAAAATTGCAAACCCATGTGGAACACCGGGGCCTGTTTTTCGCCAATTCCGAAGATGCCCCCCCCTGTAATACCTGTGGTTCGGGCCTGATGGTCCGCAATGGTAGCTGTTATAAATGCCTGAATTGTGGTTCCAGCAACGGCTGCTCTTGAGATTTGGAACAGGCCTGCATTTTTGTTAGACTGAGAGCAATCTTGCTTACACAGAAAAGAGTCTGCCAGCCACCATGTCTGAATCCCTGGAAATGCGCCTGATAGACGCCAGCCTTTTAGATGCGCTGGAGCAACAGGCCATGCACGTGGGCAGTGAGGCCCTCAAGGCTGCCTCGCGCAATCGCCATTTGCGGGCCCTGGTGGCAGGCTCAGAGCTGGGCCAATTGCGGCGAAGACTCGAACACCAACAGACTTATTCTGCTGCGCGGGGCCGCCTCAATTGCCCTTCGGCCAAACAACCGCCTTTGCAATCGGGCCCGCTTCAGGTGTTTGTGCCCGGCCGTGTGCTCACGCTTTACAGCCAACCACCGCTTGCAGGCTGTGCGGAATTGCTCAAAATTGAAGCGGGCACAACCTGTCTGGCCATGGCCACTGAACACCCCTCGCTGCTGGCCATTTCTGTGCCCGACAATCCAGACCTCAAGGGCTTTGCCTTTGCCCGCTATCTCAAGCAGCGCTTCGGCTTGGCGGGCATGATTGCACTTGAGGCCGAGAGCCCGCTGTTTACCCAATTGCCAAGTCCCGATGACCTGGCCGAAGATCGCATCAGCCACCCCGTGCTCAAACAGGTTTTGGGCCAATTGCTCAAAGAAAACCCTGCCTCTCCCGAAGAATGGCTGCGCGACAGAGGAGACGGCAGCGTGATCTTTCGTCTGTTTAAAACCCGTTATGCCGGGCCCGAAGCCCATTATTTGCGTTTGCCCAAGCAGATTCCCTGGCAAAAATTCAGGCGACAGCCCGCCCGTTTTCCCGCCTGGCCCCTGCTCTTGGAAGCGGCCCTGCAGGTTGAATTGGGACTGGATTTTAGCTTGCAAAAAAACCTTCCCACCCCAGAACAATTGCGTTATTTGTTGACAGGTCAAGCATAACGCTATTTTTGCCTGGCTTTTGGCCCTTGATTCCTTTTTTTTTCGTGTTAAGATCAACCCATGAACCCCGAATTGACCCAGGTCTGGAAAATCTATTTCTCGCAAAAGCGCCTCTGGCCCTGGATGGCGCTGACCTGTTTGGGCTGGGGCTATTTATTCAGCACCGGGACCTGGTGGGATTATCGCTGGCTGGTCTTGTTGGTCTTACTTTTGAGCCCCCTCAACGAATATTTTATTCACCGCTATTTGTTGCATTTTCCCAGGCCGCCGGCAGGTTCAAACCAGCGCGGTCTGCGTTGGGCCATGGATGAAATTCACTACAAACACCACGAGGACCCCAAAGCCGTGAGGTATGTCTTTGCCGAAGGCTGGCTGATCGCTGTGGGGGTTGTGCTGGATGCCTGTCTTGGCTATCTGCTGACCTGGTCGTGGCCAGGCACCCTGACCTTTCTCTGTGCCAATCTGGCTTATTACCTGCTCTACGAGTGGACCCATTGGTTGGCTCACTCGGATTACACGCCCCGCAATCCCTATAGCCGGTATATGAAAAAATACCATGTCTGGCACCACTACAAACACGAAGACCTGTGGTTCGGCATTACCAGCCCTTGGGGTGACTTTTTATTCGGGCGCTACCGCGACCCCAAAGATGTTCAGGCCAGTGAAATGGCCCTGCGCAATCGCGG
>CAZRFI010000126.1:0-1132 GCA_964598905.1 uncultured Candidatus Sericytochromatia bacterium
ATAGCCATTCATTTCCGGCATATTAATATCGAGCAGGACCAAATCTGGTGGGCTGATTTCTGCCGCCCGCAAAGCCAACTTCCCACTGGAAACAGGACGCGCTTTATAGCCTTGATTTCTCAAAAAATCAGATAAAACCTTTAAATTTTGAGGCGTATCATCGACAATTAAAATATCAACTTTTAATTCTTGCGTTTTTTCGGCTTCAATCATAAAAACCTCTAAGAAAGATAAAATCAAACAGGCATCAGTACATTAATTTTTCTCGAGAAATTCAATTAATTGATCATATTGAAAATTTTCCGCAAATTCTCTGATTTTTTTGGCCAAAGCTGCATTTTTACAATCCATTCCAGCCAAAGCATCGAATAAAAATTCTTGGTCTGCGGCCAAAGCGGCTTGATATAAACGGGCCCGCAAATCTTCGTTCAAACCAGTCGGGGGCGCCTGAGAGGCAAAATGTTGGGAAAACGGAATCGGGAGGTACTGACTTATTTTTTGGCAAAGCTCCCCCAATTTAAAGGGTTTTAAGAGAATATCATTCGCCCCCAAGGCCAAAGTTTCCAGGCATTCTGAATCCAAAGAACTGGCTGTCAACAAAATGATAATACAGGGTTGCGCCGTCTCTTTTTGGCGAATCAATACAACGGATTCTTTGCCCCCCATCACCGGCATAAACATATCCATCAAAATCAAATGGGGATGCCAATCTTGATGTATTTCGATGGCTTCTTGGCCATTGCTGGCCTCACGCACAGATACCGTGGGCAGATCCAAAACCTCAGTTACAATTTGTCGATTGATGTCTTTGTCATCCACCACCAAAATACGAAAGTGGGTCTCATTCGCAACAAGAGCAACAGGCTTTTGCAGTTCTGACGGGGCCTTTTCAGCGGTACCGGCAATGGCTTCAGTGGGGATCGAAAACGAAAAACAACTGCCTTGACCAAGTTCGCTTGAAACAGCAATATTCCCCCCCAATAATTGAACGTAGCGTTGGCTTAAAACCAGCCCCAAACCGGCTCCTTTATGTAAATCGCGCCCAGATTGGGTTTGCACAAAGGAATTAAACAAAAGCGCCTGTTCTTTCTGGCCAATTCCCGAACCTGTGTCTTCAATTTCAAAATGCAAC
>CAZRFI010000126.1:1232-13110 GCA_964598905.1 uncultured Candidatus Sericytochromatia bacterium
TAACCAGACTCAATTTTCGACATCTCTAAAATTTCGTTGATCAATTTCAAGAGATGTTCACCACTGAGGAAAATCGTTTCGAGATAACCCAACTGTTTCACGGACAGGCCCGTGGTCTGTTGTAGCAATTGGGTACAGCCCAAAACCGCATTTAAGGGCGTGCGAATTTCATGGCTCATATTGGCAATAAAATTGCTTTTTGCCAAATTGGCCGCATCGGCTTGCTGGCGAAGTTTTTCCAATTCTAATTCCTGTTGCTTGCGGGCTGTGATATTTTGCATCACGCCTTGTAAAATAACCTGTTGCCCCAAATCGTCAGCCACAGGTTGGCATTCAGAGTGAACATACAGTACCTGATGGCTGGGCAATAAAAGCCGGTGGTCCATTCTAAAAACGCTTTGGTTGGATACAGCGTCTGAAATTTGGGCCAAAAATCCAGCCAAATCTTCAGGGTGAATCCGGGCACAAAAGGCCCCTTTTAATTGTTCAAGGGGCACATCAGGCTCGATCTGAGCCATTTGATAAATTTCATCGGAGAGCCAAAATTGGTCTAAACTGCGGTTCCATTCCCAAGCACCGAGCTGGGCCAAACGGTGCGCATGTTGCAAACGCTCTTGGCTCAATTGCAAAAGATTCACCACTTTTTTGCGTTCAATCGCATAGCTGATCTGTTCACCCACCAGAGTCAAAAGGGCCAATAAGGCCTCCCCCGGATGTTCATGGGCCAAAGAAAAAAACTCCAAGACGGCAACCACTTTGTCTTTCACCATAATCGGGAAAGCCAACTGACTTTTAAAATCAAACTGCATTGCCCGCACATAGCGATGGGAAAACAACCTGTCTCCCGTCTGATTCAGGCTAAAATCGTGCCAAGCCGGTCTTTGACGGGTATAGACCAGTCCGGGCAATCCCTCCCAAGGCATTAAATCGACCTGGGCATCCAAGGCAAATGATTCAAAAATTTCCTGTTCAGAGAGATACCAGATCGCGCTGGACTTGAGGCGTTCAATGCTTTTGCCCACAGGGGTGTGGCACAAAAAGACATGCCCCACCGGCCACGAGGTATAAAAACAAATTTGCTCCAAAACAGATAAAAGCATTTGTTCCAAAGAACCAGGTGCATTGGCTTGGGTTGCGACATCTTTGAGCAATTGGGTTCTGCGGTGACTTTCTTCGGCCAAATAACCGGCCAAAAGCAATTGCTGGGTCTGAATACCCAGTTCTGCTCGCAAATTTTGTTTTTTCTGGTAGCCTTGCAAATAGCGCTTTCGATTCATTTGAGCCTGCAATAAGCCATTTAGGCCTGAAGGACTGAGCAAATCAACAAAAGGCAGATAGGCATCAGCCCCCAATTCAAAGGCAATTTGGTGACGCGAAAAGTCTTGTTCATAGCCAACCCAAACCAACGGCCAGACTGCCTCCAGCTGATTTTGTAATTCTTTTAAGAACAGGAGATCGTCACAATCAGCAGTTTGATCTAAACAGCAAACAATGTCCCAGGTTTGCTGGGTTAACTGAAAAAGCAGATTCCCGCGCTCCAAACAGGCGATCTGTACCAAAACAGGCACCAAAACGGCTTTCCACGGCTTCAGTTCAGGTGGCTCTTGGGAGAGATTGTGCAGGAATAAAATTTTCAGATGCATGAGTGTTTAACCCTGAAGTGACTGTAATGAGTGAATAAAGGGTTTAAATGCATAGCCTTTTCCACGTTGGGTATAAATCCAGGGATAGCGATTGGGAGTGGCTTTTCGCATTTTTTTACGCAAATGGCTTATATGGGCATCGATCGTCCGCGCATCGACTTGCTCTCCATTGGCCCAAATATGTTCGACCAACTGCGCACGAGAAAAAACCTGATCTGGAGAAGCAGCCAAAAACATTAAAATCTCAAACTCTTTTTCAGTCAAAGGCAAAGGCCAATGGTGGATCATCGCTTCCCGGCTCAATAAATCGATCTTCAGCAAAGAATCGCCGAGAGAGAAGAGAGGGTCGCTCTCATCGTTGGACTTGGTTGCTGAGGACGCGCTAGAAACAGGTTTGGGTTGCCCCAAGACTTTCCGAATACGAGCCAAGAACTCTTTTGATCTCAGTGGCTTGGCAAGATAATCTTCGGCCCCCAACTCAAGCCCCAAAACAATATCCACCTCTTCGGAATAAGCAGACAGAAAAACGAGCGGCACCTGGGCATGACTGATTTTTATTTGTTTGAGCAATTCAAGCCCATGCATATCTGGTAAATAAAGATCTGAAATAATCAGATGGGGAGAGAGGATATTTAGAAAATTAAGCGCTATTTCTGCCTTTGCGGCCAGATGAACCTCATAGCCATTGCTCTCAAGAAGGTCTTGAAGCAGTGCCGCAAAGCCAGGATCATCTTCGATGATTAAAATGATAAAACGCAATTGATCAGGTGAAGAATTGGACATTCCCCAAATTGGCCTCCGTAGAATTAAAATTTATCCCATTCTCTTCCATCATAAAATAGATTTATAAAGTTCCCGTGAAGATGCTTTTGAAAGTCCCCGATTGTCTGCGGCAAAAATATGTTATGGTATTTGTATCTTTTTAGAACAGCGCATGCGGTTTAAGCAGGGAATATCAGAACCGTGAACTCTCCTATTTCCATTTTGCTTGTGGATGACGATGAAGAAGATTTTTTAATCACAGAAAACCTTCTCTTAAAATCCGGCAATATTAGATATCAAATACAATGGTGCTCAAGTTATCATGAGGCACAAGCAGCTCTCCAAGGCCAGGCGTTTGACCTTGTTTTGGTGGATTATCTGCTCGGCAGCAAAACAGGCATCGACTTTATCAAAGAAAACCGCGACGCAGGGATTTGGATTCCAACCATTCTGCTGACCGGACTTGGGACCTACGATACCGATCTCAAAGCAATGCAATCAGGGGCCGCTGATTATCTCAATAAAAATACCCTGACCAGCCCAGATTTGGAGCGTTCGATTCGCTACGCGCTCCAACAGTTTCAACACCAACACATGCTCAGAGAAAGCGAGCAGCGCTTCAAGCAATTGGCCGAAGAACTCGAGCAAAGAGTAGCAGAACGCACCCATGCCTTAAATCAAAGCAATCAAGAGTTACAGAGCAATCAAAAAAAATTACAGTTGCTTTACGCTCTCTCTGATCAAGCCCATCAGGAATGGTCTTTAAATGAGTTATTAACAAACACCCTGCAAAAAATCTCCGATTATCTCAATGCCCATTGTGCCTCCATTCACATCCCCCCCCAATCACCTCTGCTTTCGCATTTAAACCCGTCTCCCTCGTTTATTTATTGCCCAAGCGAAACCTCACAACAGCCCTGTAAACACAGCTTGATTTGCAAAGATTGGATAGCCTCTTTGAGACTTAAGCGAGAAGGTGGCCAATACACAGCTCTCGGCACCACCGCTCTTCCCCAACATGAAGACCTTCCAGAAAATGTCTGGATTCAACCTGTTTCATGGCAGGAAGAACCTTTGTTTACGATGTTTTTTGCCTTGCCCCCACAGGACAGTGTCGATCCCGGCCTGCACCAACTCATGGCCCAAATTACCCATCAAATCAGCAATATGCTGCAACAATTTGTGAATATCCAATTAATCAAGGAAAACGAAGAGCGGCTGAAACAATTTATGGAAGCCATCCCCGTGGGTATTTTTGCCTTAAGTGCCGACGGAAAACCTTTCTACGCCAATCGCGGTGCCCAGGAATTATTAAAATTGCCGCCCCAGCTCGATATTCCTTTGCAAAACCTGTTTGAAACCCTCCCGATTTATCGCGAAGGCACCAACGAATCCTACCCATATGCAGAAACCCCTTGGCAGAAAGCCCTTTCGGGCCAAGACTCCTCTGTTGATGATTTGGAAATACGTTTCGAGGAGCAGCCGCTCAGTCTCCAGGTTTGGGGGCGTTCTGTCAGGGATATTCAGGGCAATTTGCGCTATGCTATTGCCACCTTTGCAGATATTTCTGAAATCAAACAAACCCAACGGGCCCTGATTTTGGCCCGCCAAAAAGCAGAAGATGCCAATAGCGCAAAGAGTACCTTTCTCGCCAATATGAGCCATGAGATTCGCACGCCCATGAATGCGATACTGGGTTTTACCCAATTATTGCAAATGGATTCCAGCCTGGGGGAAGAACAGCAACGAAAACTCAAGGTGATTCTGCAAAGTGGCGAGCATCTCCTGCGTTTGATCAGCGACATCTTGGAGATGTCAAAAATTGAAGCAGGGCACGTGAACTTGGAGTTGGAGTCTGTCGATATTTATCAAATTCTCTCAGAGTTAGAGAGTGTTTTTATTGCCAAAGCCTATGAGAAAAAATTGGATTTTTCGGTCTCATCCTCTTTAAATATGCCCCGCAATTTCAAACTCGATAAACAGAAATTACGGCAGGTGCTGTTTAATTTACTCTCCAATGCGTTCAAGTTTACAGCTCAAGGTCAAATCGAGCTATTTTTGAGGGTCAAGCCCAAAGACAATCTTTTTTATGAATTGACCTTTAAAGTGCAAGATACCGGCTTGGGAATTCCCCCAGAAGAGCAAAACAAGGTATTTCAAAGCTTTGAACAGACAAGCAGCGGCAAGAAGGTACAGGGAGGCACGGGCCTGGGGCTGGCCATCAGTCAACGCTTTGTGCAAATGATGGGGGGAGAAATTGGCTTTGTCAGCCAGGCCAATCAAGGCTCCTGTTTTTCATTCAGCCTTCTGGCCCCACTCTCAGAATCCACACTGGTGAAAGAGCCTGTAGAGGCAGCTCCCGCCATTCCTGTTTTTGATTTTGGGCATTTACACAGCCCCCATGCCTTGGTGGTGGATGACCAAACCCACAACCGCGATATTTTGCGCCTGCTACTGGAACAGTACGGTTTTGTGGTCCTACAGGCAAGTAACGGCCAAGAGGCCTTGGATATTGTCGCAGAAGTCACTCCTGACGTGATTCTTTTGGATATGAGCATGCCGATCATGGATGGTTTGACTTGCCTCAAACATCTGCGTCAAAACCCCGCAACCAAAGATATTTGTGTCATTATGATTACCGCCAACGCTTTCAGTTCGGATCAACAAACCTGTTTAACAGCGGGGGCAAATGCGTTTGTCTCGAAGCCCTATAAAAAAGAGACCCTTATCGAAGTTCTGAGCAAACACCTCAATATTGCAAAGACAACAACGGCAGATACCCAAGTGCCCATCGCAACTCAAATGGCCATCTCATCGCCGATTTCAGCCGAAGAGTGTGCAAGAGCTCTCCCTCCAGACCTTTTAAAGCAATTACTGGATACAGCCATTTGCATCGATGAAGACTGTTTTTTACAATTGATTCAGCTTGTAGAAGGCCACCACACTGAATTGGCTTGCCAGTTAAAACATTGGCTGCAAAATTATTATCACGAACACCTGATCCGCTTTCTCGAAGCAGCCCATTTGATTCACGCTCCGTCTTTAGACACTTAAGGGTCAAAGTCGCAGCTCTTTGGACAGGCTGAAAAAGAAAGTGCTGCCGCTGCCCGCCTCAGACTCAAGCCAAATTCGGCCTTGATGGAGTTCAGCAATTTTTCGACAAATGGGCAAACCCATTCCACTGCTGCGCCTTTTTTGCTCGGCACTTAAATGCTGAAACATCTGAAAAATACGTTCAAAATACAGGGATTCAATCCCCAGACCATTGTCTTGAACAGAAAAAGTCCATTCATTTTCACCCTCTTGAACCTGAATACGCAGCAGGGGAACCCTGTCAGCAGGAACAAATTGCAGGGCATTTTGAAACAAATGGTGGTACAAAAGCTTCAGATGATAGACACTCGCGTTTAAAGTGGGCAAAGGCGAAAGGACCTGAAGCTGGGCCCCTTGGTATTGAAACACCAGCGGCGCCCAGACCTCGGCAATCAGGTGTTCCAGATTGATCGGCTCCAACTTTAAAGCTTCAGTACTGACACTCAAATAGGCCAATAGACTTTGCACTTGGCGCTGCATGCGCTGCGTGTTTTCGGCAATAAAGTCCAGATAGCGTTGGGATTGAGGCACGACCTCTGCAGGTAGACGATGCACCAATAATTGGGTGTAATTGGTCAATAAACGCAGTGGCTCCTGCAAATCATGGGCTGAGATATACGCCAATTGTTCCAGCTCGTGTTTGGAGGCTTGCAGTTTTTTGAGCGCCTGCGCGAGTTCGCCGGAAAGAGCGGCCCGTGCTTCGGCCTCTTCTTGCGCTTTGCGGGCATGTAAGGCTTCCTGTTCTTTGGCCTGAATGATCTCTTTCATCAGACGCTGATTCTCATCTTGCGAAAGTTTGCGCCGCAAAAGCGCCCGAACGCGCCCTTTTAGAACGGAAATATCGCTCGATTTCCCAACAAAATCATCGGCACCCGCTGCCAAAGCCCGAGAAAGCTCGATATGGTTGTCATGGGCCGTCAGCATTAAGACCAGAATCGGATTGAGCTTTTTCCGGGAGAGTTGATTCAGTTCTTGACAGACCTCAATCCCATCCAATCCGGGCATGACCAGATCGATCACCACACAGTCGTAGTCATCAGTCTCTAATTTTTTCAGGGCTGCCTCACCCGAGTTTGCCTGTTCTACCAAATAGCCCTCTTGCTGCAGTTCCTCGACCAGATAGGTCAAATAGGTGGGGCTGTCATCTACAGCCAAGATTCTGGCCTGGCGAAAGGAAATGTCAGAAGGCAAAGCCGTTTGGCCCGAAAACTTGCGAAAGAGCGAATGAATCCTCAGGAGTAAAATGGTCTCATCTTCCGATTTTGGCAGATAGTCATCAGCCCCACTGTCGAGGCCCTGCACCTCTGTTGCAGAGGAATCTGCGGCAGTCAACATCAAGACTGGCACATGACGGGTGGCGGCTTTCATGCGCACCTGTCGGCAAAAAGCATCGCCATGCATCCCCGGTAAAAAATAATCCACTACGATCAGATCTGGCATCAATTGATTCAGCAATTCCAATCCCTCTTCTGCAGTGGCGGCACGGGTCACAAACCAGCCTTCGTCTTCAAAGAAGAGTGTAAACTTTAAGGCTTGGGTCTCTGAATCTTCAATCAGAAGAATATGTTTATCCGCAATGCTCATGGTTATTTACCGGACCTAGCCCCTCTTTTTTTGACTAAAAACTGGAGATGGGGAGCCAAATCTGGCAAGGGCAAAAGGTGGCAGACAGCCTCCAGTTTGTCTGCTGCAGCAGGCATTCCATAGACCACAGCTGTGATCTCAGCTTCGGCCAAAGTATAAGCCCCGGCCTGGCGCATTTGCAAAAGACCGGAAGCGCCATCATCCCCCATGCCCGTCAAAACCAAACCAATCGCCCGGGGCCCCAATGATTCAGCCAAAGACTGAAATAAAACAGTACCTGAAGGGCGCTGATAAGACACGGGCTCGCCATCCAAAAGTGTGATCTTGCCTTTTTGATAGCCCAAATGGCACTCTGGCGGCGCCAAATAGATGTGTTGGGACTGTGGCACCATTCCCTCACTGGCCACAACCACGCGAAAAGGGGTGACACCATCCAGCCAATCGGCAAACCCAGCCAAAAAATGAGGGGCAATATGCTGTACCAATAAAATCGGCAGGGGAAAGGTCACCAATTGATTAAATAGCGTGGACAGGGCTTTTGGCCCACCTGTCGAAGCGGCAATGCCGAGAATCTGAAAATCCGGCATTTGCTCTGCGCCCAATGACAGACGGGGGCGATGAGGCAAAACCTCTTTTGTCGGGCTCGCAGCAGCCACACGACCCAAGCGCTGGCGAATGACTTTGACCTGACTCATGATCACCAATTGGGTACAGAGCTGTCGGGCGCATTGTTCAAAGGCCGGGTGAGACACACCCACGGGCTTAGCTAAAACGGAAAGTGCACCCGCTTGCAGAGCACCAAAGCTCAAATCCAGTTCCTGGCTTTCTGACTGCGAAGAAACCACCACAATCGGCGTGGGACAGGTCTGCATGATCTGACGGGTGGTCTCCAAGCCATCCATACCCGGCAAACGGATGTCCATCGAGATCACGTCAACTGGCTGGGCCTGCAAAAAAGCCAGGGCCTTTTCCCCCGATGGCACCACCGCCAAAACATTCAGGCGTTGATCGGCATTGATAATTTCAGTTAAGAAGAGCTGCATAACGGGAGAGTCCTCGACAATTAAAACGCGAATCGGTTTTTCCGTGTTCATAGCAGTTGCGCGATCATCTCAAGTAATTCCTGTTGCTCAAATTTTTGTTTGACCAGATAAGCGGCAGCCCCCAAATCCAGACCTTTTTTCTGATCTTCGTGGGCGTTGAGCGAGGTTAAGACAATCACGGGTAAAGCCGACCACTGGGTTTCTTGTTTGATCTGAGCCAAAAGCTCAAGGCCATCCATTTCGGGCATTTGCACATCGGTGATGACCAAATCAAAGGGGGTTTCGCGCATCTTCTTGAGTGCTTCGCGCCCGTTGACAGCGACAGCCACCTGATAGCCCTGGCTTTCCAAAATGGTCTTTTCAAGGGTGCGCGTGGTGATCGAGTCATCGACCACCAAAATACGCCCCATCTGCGTTTTTTCATTTTCGCGCCAGAGCAAGCTGCCCGAAGCCTGTGATTTTTGGGTGAGTTGGCCCAAAAAATGGGGATTTAAAACCGGCACAGGATACCCCTGAGAGGAAAGCGCCGCTCCCAAATAGAGGGGCAATTGCGAAGCCGGTCCCGTCAAGGGTCTGAGCAGGCTTTCTTGCTCGGCCAAAAGGCTGTCTACCTGCAGCGCAATCGTCTGAGAATCCGTTTCTAACACAATCACAGAAAAAGACCTTTCTGAGAACCCACCCGTTGCTCCGGGAAAAAGCATTTGGCTGAGACTGTAAAGCGGTACAGGCATCTCTTCCCAGATCAGGGTCATCTGCCCGTCAACGGAGACCAAGTCGGTCCGCTGAATGCGCAAGAGCTGACGAACGGCATAAGCAGGCAAGGCCAAAGCTTGCCCCTCACAGGCAAAAACCAAAAGGCGGTAAGTGACAATTTGCAGGGGAACCTCCAGCTCAAAACACAGCCCCGGAGTTTGATCCAGCAAGCGGTACTTGCCCTGCAAACGGGAAATACTTTCGGCCACAACCGAAAGCCCCATACCACGACCGCTCAGTTCATTGACCCCCTGAGCAGTGGAAAAACCCGGCTGAAAAATGGCCTCTTTCCAATTGTCTAACTCCAGCATTTGGGGGGATTTTTCAGCCAAGCGGCTGCGAATTTGGGTCTGATTTAAGCCCTGTCCATCGTCTGAAATTTGGATAATCAATTGATGGCGGCGCACCTCCAAATGACAGGCAATCTTACCAACTGGGTTTTTGCCCTTTTGACGCCGTTCTTCGGGCCCTTCAATGCCATGGGCCAAGGCATTGCGCAAAAGATGCATCACCGGATCTTTGATCAATTGCAGAATCACGCGATCGGCTTCAATATCCAAACCCGTAAACTGGCATTGAATTTCTTTGCCCTGCTCCTGGGCAAGGCGGCGCAACATTTTCGGAAAGCTCTGAAAAATCGAGCGGGCAGGTTGCATGCGAATTTCGCGGATATTGGATTGGAGATAATGCACCTCCTGGGAGAGTTTCCAGGTGCTTTGCTGCTGCTGATGGCGGTTTTCTTGGCTCAATACCGTCAGCTCACGCAGGACAGAAACAAAGGCCTCCCGTTGGGCTGAGACCGGCACATGAACCTGGCATTGGTGCCAGTGTTTTTCAAGTTCCGAAATTTTCAGCAACATATCACGTAAATTCCCGGTAATCACATTTTGCTGCAGGCTTTCGGCCATCAGACGATCTGAGCTGTCCAACAAGATTTCGAGATGTTGCGAAGAAATGCGCACATATTCATCCAGGCCCGAGTCGGCCCGGTTTTGGACCACAACAGGTTCGTTATCCGACTGAACCCCCTCGGACTGAAGAGACGGTTCGGTTTGGAGAGGCACAGGCATTGCCTCTTCCGTTCCAGTTGGTAAGAGCGCTTTTTCCAGTGCCACCAAAGCGGCAGTGGGATCGGGCAGGGGTGTTTGCTGCAATTGCGCACTCAGCCAGTCTTCGCTGAAGTCCAACCATTGGTGCAGGAGCTTGAACAAAGGTGGCAAAGGCAATTCTCCGGCCTGAACTTTGACAAAGAGCGTTTCCAATAGATGGGCCCCCTGTTCAAGCACAGGCAGCTCAACCGCTCGGGCCGCCCCCTTGAGGCTGTGGGCCCTGCGAAAGGCCTCATTCAACTGTTCAGGTCTAAAAGGTGCTTGCGCCGCCTGATCTAAAAATTGGCGAATGACCTGCAGGTGATCGGCGTGTTCGGCATAAAAAACCTGAAGTAAGCGCTGTCGGAGCCGCTCATTCACAGATGGTACCTCGCCACCAATTGCTGCAGTTCTTGTCCCATGCGATTGAGCGAACTGCTGGCCTGATTCAATTGTTGTGTGCCCGCAGCCGTTTGCTCTGTGCTTTGGCGAATGTCTAGCAGGGCCTGAAAGACCTGCTCAAAGCCCAATTGCTGCTGGTTGGTGGCCGCCACAATTTGCTGAAAAGCCTGAATGCTCTGCTGCGTGGTATCCGCCATATGCCGAATGGTGCTCTCAGAGACATCCATCTGCTTGCGGCCTTTTTCGACCTTTTTAACGGCCTCTTCGGTCAACATGACGGCTTTGCCAATGCCACGCTGAATATCTTCGAGAATCGTGCGCACTTGGCGGGTCGAGTCTTTGGCCTGATTGGCCAAATGTTTCATTTCATTGGCCACCACCGAAAAACTGCGCCCCTGTTCACCCGCTGCGGCCGCTTCAATCGCCGCATTGAGCGCGAGTAAATTGGACTGTTCGGCGACCTCTGTGACCAGGGCAATGATATCTCCGACCGCGCGGTTCTTTTCGCTGAGGTTGACGATGTTTTCGGCCACCTGATTGACCTGATAACGGATCCCTTCAATATCTGTCACAGTCTCAGTCACAGAGTTGAGACCCTTTTCGGTAATATTGACAGTCGCTTCGGCCTCTGCCGCCACGTGCCGGGCCCGTTCAGAAATCTGGGCACCGCTCTGGCGAACTTCTTCCATCGTGGCAGTGGTCTCCTGCAAGGCAGTAACCTGCTCCTGGGTGCTGGCCGACTGCTGTTGTGTCGAGGCCATGATTTCAGAGGTCGAAGCCGTTAAGCTGCGAATGCCCAAAATATTTTGTTGGGTAATCTCCCGCAGCCCTGCCTTCATTTGATTAAAGGAGTGGGTGAGTTGGCCCACTTCGTCTTGGGAGCGCACTTCTATCGCCTCGCCACTGAGATCGCCATTGGCGACTTTTTTGGCCTGTTCAGCCAGATTGAGCAAAGGCAGGCTGATCGCTCGCGAAATCAGCCAATTGAGAAACAAGCCCAGCACAGACACAGCCAAACTGATTAAGATGACATTGCGAATCATCTCATCGATTTTATTTTGCGAATGTTGTGTGTAGAGAGCGACTGTGTCGCGGGCAAGTAGATGCAATTCGAGATTTATTTTTTCAATCTCTGCAAGCTTCCGGCCAAACTGAGGCGATTGCGGTGACAATGCCACAAAATCCGCCTCTTGATCGCTTATTTTTTGGATTATTTTTTTGGTCTCTTGCAGTTTAATCCGAAGCTCAGTTGTCGGTGCGGGATCGACACGAAAAGTCTCTTTGCTTTTCAGCTGAGCCAAGATCTCTCCCCCCTCCAGAAGAGCTTCGGTGGTTTGCATAAATTGGTCGCGCCAATAGGCATAGTCATTTTTCTGCTTGAGACTGGCCAAAAGCAAATCTTTGGCATACCATTGGTTCAAAGCCCGCTGCCGCCCCACCACATGAATCACTTCGGCATCACTGCGCCGCTCGTACTGCGACATAACCACGTAACTCAGAATAAATCCAA
>CAZRFI010000127.1:0-13047 GCA_964598905.1 uncultured Candidatus Sericytochromatia bacterium
AATTTGCCGATAGCGCTCCATAATTTGCCCCATGATTGGCTCCAATTTATCGGGGTTGATCACCAAAAGGTCGCCTTTTTCGGCTTTAGAAAACAGATAATCCACCGCGGTGGCAATCGGGACTATTTCGATTTTGTCAGCGGAGAATCCAGCCTGAATCAGGCCTTCGCGCACCAGTTGGGGGTTTCGTCTGGGGCTCTGTCGCGGGGGGCAAAATCAGCCAAGACGATTTCATCGTAGAGGGCAGCCAAGGCCTGCCCGTATTCAATAATTTGCGCATTGGTACGACTGCCGGTGCCGTGACAGAGTGCGAGCTTGCGGCCCTGAGAGAGACGGGGCAACAAACTGGCCAGCGCCCTTGCAGATTCTGGATTGTGGCAATAGTCCAGCAAGACCTTGTAGTGTTGAAAGTCGAAGAGGTTCATGCGGCCCGGATTTTGATTGGGTGAAGGGTAAAAGGTCAAAATCCCGTTGCGAATTTGCTCCAGTGTGAGACCCAAGCCATGTAAAGCGGCAATGGCAGCCAGGGCATTGGCGATATTAAAGTCTATAATGCCCCCGAGGGTGATCGGAATCTCTTCCAGGGTACAGACAGGGATATCCCTGCCATGGCGCCGAATGACCACCGTTCGCATTTCAACTGTGATCACCGTTCCCCCCGCTTGGACGTGGGCTTCGATTTGGGGATTTTGAGGATCCAATGAGAATAAAATACACGTGCCTCGGGCCCGGTCCTTCACAGCCAGGGTCGCGGGGTCATCGGCGTTTAAAACAGAGGTACCGGTTTTTTTGACCACTTCGATCACGGTCGATTTAACCAAAGCCAGATCGTCATGGGTTTCAATCCAATCGGTGCCCAAATGATCACTGCCAATATTTAAGAGCACGCCAACATCCACTTCATCGACCCCCAAGCCCCGGCGCACAATCCCACCACGGGCCACTTCCAAGACAATATGGTCGATGCTGGGCTCTCTGACCACAATCCCAGCCCCTTCGGGCCCAGAATAATCGCCACTTAAGACAAAATTCCCGTCAATCGCAATGCCTGTGGTACAGGCCAAACCGACTTTTTTGCCAGCATATTTTAAGCTGTGGGTGATCAATTTGGCGGTGGTGGTTTTGCCATTGGTGCCAGTTATGGCAATCACGGGCACCTGTTTGTAGCCCAGCGGAAAGAGCATATCCACCAGCGGTTTGGCGACATTGCGCGATTGCCCATAAGTGGGTTCTAAATGCATGCGAAAACCGGGGGCGGCATTTACTTCCACCACTTTTAAACCCGATTGGCGCAAAGGCAGGGAAATATCCAAAGCCAAAGCATCGATGCCGACACAGTCGAGCCCGATAATCTGGGCTGCGCGTTCAGCCATCAGGCGAATTTCGGGGTTGACGGCATCTGTCACATCCGTGGCGGTGCCTCCTTGGCTGAGATTGGCGGTGGCCTTGAGATAGACCTTTTCGCCCTCTGCAGGACAATCCGCCAGAGTCAAACCTTTTAAGGCCAAAAGCCGTTCTGTCATCGGATCGATTTCAATTTGGGTCAAGACTTTTTCATGGCCAAAGCCCCGGCGGGGATCGGCATTGACGGTTTGAATCAGGGCCTGAATGGAATCTTTGCCATTGCCCACCACATGCGCAGGTTCGCGGGTGGCAGCAGCCACAAACTTACCATCAATCACCAAAAGCCGGTAATCGCCCCCTTGCACATACTCTTCGACGATCACATCGGAGTAATAGGCTTGGGCTTCTTGAAAGGCCTTTTTTATTTGGTCTGAATCGGTCACATTGATGGTGGACCCATTGCCATGGTTCCCCACATCGGGTTTGACCACGACAGCACAACCGATTTGCTCAAAAGCGTCAAGCGCCTCGGCTTCGCTGGTCACAACAAGGCCTTTGGGCACAGGAATCCCCGCGCTTTCCAAATACCTTTTGACATCGGTTTTGCCATCAGCGGTCTCGACCGCAATCGCAGAGGTCTGACTGGTAATCGAAGCCTGAATCCGCTTTTGGAAAACCCCATAGCCCAATTGAATATGGCTGGACTGATTGAGTCGAATGCAGGGAATGCCCCTGGATTGGGCCTCTTCGACAATGCTCCAGGTGGTGGGGCCGAGCATATTGTCTTCACGCAATACTTTCAACTCAGCGATGGCCCGAGTGAGGTCAAAGGTCTGTTCTGAGGCCAGGGCTTCAAACAGTTCAACAGCCTGTTGTGCGGCTCTTAAGCCTACCGATTCAACCAAATAGCGAAAAACCACCAGATAGGTTCCCAATACTTCGGTATCCAGGGTTTTGCCATAGCCCAGTTCCATGCCCGCCAAACACTGCAATTCAATCGCAAGATGTTCAATGATATGGCCTGCCCAGGTTCCCTGTTTGAGCCTTTGCACAAAGCCACCGGGTTCACCAATCGAACAACCATGTTCATTTAAGCTCGGCATGAGATTGAGCAGGCGCTCAACAAATCCCGGAATTTTGTCTGAGGGCAACATTTCAAATTCATGGATCTCTAAAACCATGAAGATCACCGGATGGCGGGTGTGTCGATTGGGGCCACGCAAGGCTTTTAAAGCTGAAATATGGATCATTTGGATTCCTTGGTTTCTGAATTTTCTGTTGTAAATGCTGAAGGTGAGGCTGGGGGTAAAGCAGAATCGGAAAGGAGAGGCGTCAAAAAGCGCCTTTTTTTGAAATCAAAGCCATAGCCCTTCACCAAAGAATGAATTTTGACATTTTCGATCGCAATGGGTCCGCCGGGCTCTATACTCATGATATTGGAATGCCCGATATCACAGCCGTCGACAATAATGACTTGGCCTGCACCGATCACTTCGAGGGTTTCATCGCCTTTGAGTACCACACCTGAGTCTTCTTCGATACCCACGCCAAAACAGGTGGGATTGGTGGTGACAATTTGAATCAAGCGCCCGAGACGGCCTCGGGCCATAAAATGGGTATCAAAGACGATGTTTTCGACAAAGCCAAAGCCAGAGGTGGTCAGCACTTTGCCTTTGACCAAACCCTCTTCACTGCGGCCCTCATAGATCATGGTGTCTGAAAAAACAGCTGCGCCCGCGCTGGTGCCAACAATCAACGCACCTGCTGCCAAGCGCTGATAAATGGCATCGAGGATTCTGGAGCCCCCCAAAATGCTGGTCAAACGGAGTTGATCCCCACCTGCCAAAAAGATTAAATCTAGCTCGTTGAGGCGTTTGACCCCCTGTTTATCATTGGCCTGGGTGCGGGTGCGAATATCTAAGATTTCAATCTGAGAGGCCCCCAAAGAGGTAAAGACGTGATGATACTCTTTGCCCCGCTGTTCAGGCTCTTCGCTGGCAGTGGTAACAATCCCCACTTTATAATCACTTTTGCCAATTTCTTGAACCACCCGCTTTAAGACCACACGGGTATCTACTTTGTCTTCGTTGCCCCCGATGGCGATCAAACGCCCTCGAAAATAAGGTTTCACCGACATAAATTATTTGAACTCCTTCAGAGCTGACCAGGCCATCCCATCCCGTGATTGGCCCGCACAGCCTTTTTGATTTAAGACAATCAAGCCAATATCCACAGCGGGTTCAAAGAGCGAAAGGGCTTTGGCTGCGGCGTCAACCGGGGACATTGCTTGCTCAAGCCAGGAATAGACTTCTTTGGCCAAGAGCTTCAGGGCAATATATTCCCCGTCGCCCGTGCAGGCAACTGCACCCATCGGCCCACAATAGAGTCCACATCCGGGTAGAGGCACATCGCCCACCCGCCCAAGCGCTGCACCCTGTAATCCCCCTGAGCTGAGGGCTGCGGCAAAGGAGATCCCATCAAAAGCCACAGCTCCCACAGTATCGCAGGCGGGGAGCTGCTGAGCTGGGGTCAAGTGCTGAAGAGCCCTTGATTGCGGGTTGAGTGGAATCTTGTGTTCAATGGCAAAGAGCTGCGCGCCATTTCCCACAAGCAAAATACAGGGGGAATAGAGCAAGACAGCTTGGGCCACAAGAATCGGGTTTCGAACATCTTCTATGCAAGCAACAGCCCCGAATTCCCCCAGATCTGTCATGCAGGAAGCATCCATCTGGAGCGTCTGTCCATCGGCCCGAAGCCGGGAGCCTGTTCCGGCATTAAAACGCGGATCATCTTCTAAATCACCCACGGCCTGCACCACCGCAGCCAAGGCCGATTGGCCTGCGCGCATGAGCTCCATGCCACGTTTGGCTGCAGCAAGCGTGCCGTCGGAATACAAGGGATCAGAACTGGACCCGCCATGGGTTAAGATCGCCCGTTGGAAAAGTGACATAAATGACCTTTTGATTTCTATGACAGCATCTGCCATTGCCCTGAATGGGGGGAGTGTATCTGATTGTCTGATGAAAGGATAAAAAAAAGGGGGAAATTAGGGGAATTCTAGAAAGCTCTACTTCAAAAGCTTTGGCGTCCATTTGATATCTGTATTGTACTCTTTTAAAATTCTGAGCGTTTTTCAGACAGGGCCTGAACGACACCGAAAGCCTGTGATACAAGGGCCTGTGATATACTGGCAGAAACGGGTAAAGAGACACACACATCCATGCAGGTTGAAAACGACCCCTCACGCAAACGGCGCCCAGGGACAGAAAAAGTCCAATCTGGCCGTTTGTCTGCTCAGGCCTCAGAAAAAACTGGGGGCTTTCAGCAGGTCTTTTCAGCTGGGGCCACCCAGATCAAAGAGGGTCTCGACAGCTTAATGACCCAGGTAGATAGCCTCGGAGCTGAATTCTTGGAAAACCCGTGTGAACGCTCTCTGGTGCAATACACCCAAGCGGTGCGCAATTTTATCCGCAAGGCCCAAGGCCAATCGTTTACGGTTGAACGCAATTTTGATCGCCACAATCGCCTCTATACCCTGGTGCGCGAAGTCGATGAAAATCTGGCGACCTTGACAGACACCGTCTTAAACAACCAATGGAAGGCTCTCGAAATGGCGGCCCGCCTGCAAGAAATTCGCGGCATTTTATTGGATATGTTTATCTGATGAAAAAGGCCTTAAAAACCGTATTTTGGCTTTCTGCTGGCCTTTTGAGTGCGCCCGCTTTGGCCAGCGAAAGTGCTTGGGTGTTGCCCAAAAACAGCGCATTTATTGAAGTCTTGCCCCAGGTGGGGATGTACCAAAATGATGAACCTTCAGCGGTGACCGAATTTGCCTGGAAAACCCGCTACGAGCTGGGGTATGTTGAAAACGCCGCTTTTGCGCTGGAGATACCCCTGCGCAGCTTGAGCCGCAGTGTGAGCCCGGAAGTGGATAAGCCTCGCTCGGGGACCGTGACCCACAATGGATTCACAGATCTCTGGCTCGGCAATTATGTCCAGTTTTTAAGAGAGCCCCTGGCCCTGAGCCTGCGCACAGGTCTATCGGTGCCGCTGGGATACAGCCTCGACAGCCTGCCGATACTGGGCGAAGGTCAACTCAACCTCGACGCGGCAATTTTGGCTGGGTATGGCTTGGGAAAATGGGGCTATGTACAAGCTGGGGCTGGTTACCGCTTGCGCACAGGGTATAGCCGCCAGCATATTCGTGTGCAACAGGCTGAATTGGCAAAAAACACCCTCGAAAAACCCGCAGATCAGTTCCTGTTCTTTGCCGAGACAGGCATTTGGTTGCACCCAGCCATTTTGTTCTCGCTCGGGCTCGATGGCAAAGTGGGCCTGAATCAAAGCAACGCCTTGGTTCAGTCAGCCATCTACATTCAGCCCCGTTTGGCCTGGCGGCTGAATCCCTATGTCGATCTCTCGCTGCAGCTCGATCAGGCCCTCTGGAGCCAGAACGCGCCCTTTGCCACAGCAGGCACCCTCGGCGCCCATTTTCGCTTTGGCAATCCCCTGCCCCAAGGCCTCGGCCTGCGTGGGGGAGAAAGTGGCATAGAAACCCATCCGGCCCCTTGAGAGCGATGAGCGTATGAATTTATGACTATTCCTTGGCGGATACTGGCGACAGAATTGACTCAGGGCATCAAAACCGACCTGAGCACGCGGGTTGCCCTGGCCTCAGATGCCAGTTTTTACCATTTGCTGCCCCTGGCTGTGGCCAGACCTGTGTCGGAAGTTGAAATAGCCAAACTCTTTGCCTTTAGCCAACACCACCAAATCCCCATGACCTTTCGCGCGGCGGGCACCAGTCTCTCGGGCCAAGCTGTGACAGCGGGCCTGCTGGTGGACCTCTCTCGCCATTGGCGCGGCGTAGACGTCTTGGAAGGAGGACAAAAAGTCCAAGCCCAACCCGGCGTGGTTGGGGGCCAGCTCAACGCCCTGCTGCGCCAATACCAGCGCAAAATTGGCCCCGACCCAGCCTCGATCAATGCCTGCATGTTGGGGGGCATTCTCGCCAACAATGCCAGCGGGATGTGCTGTGGCGTGGCCCACAATGCCTATCACAGCTTGGATTCACTCAGATTTGTGCTGCCTTCTGGGCAGATTTTTGACAGTGGAAAACCCGAAGATGCCATACGTTTTGAGGCCGAGTGCCCCAGTTTGGCCCAGGGATTGCTTGAATTGCGGCAGCAAATCTTGGACAGCCCGGATCTGAGTCAGCGCATTCGCGAAAAGTACCGGCTCAAAAACACCACAGGTTATAGCCTCAACGCCTTTTTGGATTACAGCACTCCCCTGGAGATTTTCAGCCATCTCTTGATTGGCTCTGAAGGCACCTTGGCGTTTATTTCAGAAGCAGTCTTAAACACCCTTCCCGATTTGCCTTGCAAATACACGGGTTTGTTGGTCTTTGCCTCGGTACAAGCCGCCTGTGAAGCCATCGGACCTCTCAATGCCAGTGGGGCCAAGGCCCTGGAATTGATGGACCGCGCCTCGCTGCGAGCGATTGAAAACCAAACAGAATTGGACTGGCTGTCGCAATTGCCCGAAAATGCAGCCGCCCTCTTGATCGAATACCAAGCTGAACATGCCGAGGCCTTAAAGACGGAGATCGCCGCCGCTGAGGACTGTCTGCAACAACTGGACCTGCTGCGCCCTGCCCTGCTGACACAAAAGCCCCAGGAGCAAGCCCAACTCTGGAAAATCCGCAAGGGGCTCTTTCCCTCTGTGGGGGCAGTGCGCGCCCAGGGCACCAGCGTGATTATCGAAGACGTGGTGGTCAAAACCACGGACCTGGCCGAGGCTGTGACAGCCTTACACAGCCTGTTTTCAAAACATGGTTACACCGAGGCGATTATCTTTGGCCATGCCCGCGATGGCAATTTGCATTTTGTGATCACCCAATCGTTTAATCACCCCAATCAGGTCACGCGCTACCAGGCCTTTATGGCAGATTTGGTGGATTTGATAGTGGGGCGTTTTGATGGCGGGCTAAAAGCCGAACATGGCACAGGCCGCAATATGGCACCCTTTGTGGAAACGGAGTGGGGGCCCGAGGCCTATGGGATCATGCAAAAACTCAAAGCCCTGGCAGATCCGACCCATTTGCTCAATCCTGGCGTGATCCTCAATGCCGATCCCTGGGCCCATGTGAAATCGCTCAAAACCCTGCCCATCGTTGAAGCGGAAGTGGACCGCTGCATTGAATGTGGCTTTTGTGAAAAAAACTGCCCCAGCCGCGATCTGACGTTAACGCCCCGCCAACGGATCGTGCTGCGCCGAGAAATGGCGCGTTTACAAGAAAATCCGGTTCCAAATGAGGCTGAACGCAAAGCCCTGGCAGAACTTCAGGCCGATTATACCTATGCCGGATTGGAAACGTGTGCCACCGACGGGCTCTGTGCCTTGGCCTGCCCTGTTGGCATCGATACCGGCCAATTGGTCAAACGCCTGCGTGCCGAGAGCCACAGCCAAATCAGCCAAGACCGGGCCAAAACCCTGGCCAGCCATTTTGCTTCGCTCGAAAAAACGCTGGGTGTGGGGTTGAAACTGGGCCAAATTAGCCACAGCTATCTGGGTACCAAGCGCATCAACCGTTTCTTGCAGGCAGCTGTGATTCAAAAGACCCTGGGCAAATGGTTGGATTTGCCTGCCTGGCCAGTGGAATGGCCCTCCCCTGCCCCGGCCCGTGAAACCCTCTCCCTCGCTGAAAAAGAAGCAAACGCTGACTGGGTTTATTACCCCAGTTGCATCACCCGCAAAATGGGCTATGCCGACAAACCAGCTTTGCCCGAGGTGCTTCTGCAATTGGCAGCCAAAGCCGGAATTCGCCTCAAGGTCGTGGGTCAAAATCAGTGCTGTGGCCTGCCCTTTGGCTCAAAAGGCTTTCAAGCAGCGGGTGCCTTGCTCCTGAATCAGAGTATCGAAGCGCTGTGGACTGCCTCAAAAGCGGGCACCCTCCCGATAGTGGTAGATAACAGTCCCTGCAGTTGGCAATTGCTCAGCAATTCAGACCAGCTCACGCCAGATAATTTGGCCAAATTTCAACGCCTGCGGATTGTCGACAGTGTGGTGTTTAGCCAGGAAGTGCTCGTGCCCGCGCTCAAACCTGTGAAATTGAAGCGTTCGGTGGTGGTCCACCCCGTTTGCTCAATTCAAAAAATGGGGCTGGAAGGCCATTTAAAGCAGATTGTCAGTGCCTGTGTGAGCCAGGCTGAAGTGCCCCTCAGCGCGGGCTGTTGTGGCTTTGCCGGAGACAGAGGCTACCTCGTACCTGAATTGACTGCTTCAGCCACGGCTGCAGAAGCCCGCGAAGTGCAGGCCGGTCATTTTGAGGGCCATTATTGCAGCAGCCGCACCTGTGAATTGGGACTGGAAAGAGCCAGTGGCAATGCCTGGGTCTCGTATTTGTATTTGCTCGCAGAAGCTGTTAACGTTGATTCAGCACTTATTTCTGGAGACCCTGATGCAAAAACGCAATTTTCAGACCCGCTCTGAGCGCCGTTTTAACCTGTTCATGGCTGTAACCGGCACCCTGATTCCCGTCGGCTATTTGGTCTGGTATGCATCCAAACACAAAAAACTGCCCACTCCCGGCCATATTGCCAAAGAGGCCTTTTCGACCCCCGTGGGTACATTGTTTAGTTTGGACTTGATTCTCTGCAGTATTTTGTTCTTGAAACAGGCCCACCAAGAGGTCAAAACGGGCAAAGCCCAAGGGCCGTTTTGGCTCTATGCTTTTTTGAACAGCTCTGTGGCTTTGTCTTCAGCCTGGCCAATGCTGCTTCTGCGCCGGAACAAAACATAAATGCAAAAAGAAATGCAATCATTTTCTGAAATGCGTTTATACTGAGGATCAGAGAGAGAAGTTTAATTCTCCGGAAAATCAGGCAGCATGTCAGAATTTATCGATTATTATGCCACGCTGGGTGTGGCCAAAACTGCCAGCCAGGACGAAATTCGCAAGGCCTACCGCAAGCAAGCCCGCAAACACCATCCCGATGTCAACCCCGATGATGAACAGGCCGTGAAACGCTTTCAAGCATTGACAGAAGCCAATGAGGTGCTGTCTGATCCACTCAAACGCAAGCAATACGATCAGTACGGCAAAGACTGGGAACATGCAGACCAGATCGACGCCATGCGCCGCCAGCAGGCTTCGGCTCAAGCCAATGCCAGAAAAAGAAGCTCAGGTCAAACGGGGCAGGACTTTTCAGACTTTTTTCACAGCATTTTTGGCAACCGGGATTTTGATTCTCAGGCAACAGAAGCCAGAAACCAGCGCTTTAAAGGCCAAGATCTCAAAACTGAATTGTTGCTCCATCTCGAAGACGGTCTGCAATCCCACAAACAGACCATCAGCCTCCATGAACAACAGATTCGCTTTACGGTTCCCGCAGGAGTGACGCCCGGTCAGACCATTCGCTTGAGCGGCCATGGAGAACCCGGTGCCAATGGCGGCCCACCAGGAGATCTGTATATTACCTTTGGGTTTCATCCCCATCCTGTGTTCTCGCGCAAAGGCGATGACTTAAGCGCCCGAATTTCTGTTGATTTGTTTACGGCCCTGTTGGGCGGCGAGCTGAAGGTCCCGAGTCTGGAAGGTGAGATTCGCCTGCAAATCAAGCCAGAAACACCCAGTGGCACAAAATTACGTCTGCGTGGCAAGGGCTATCCCGTCTACAAACACCCAGAGCAAAAAGGCGATCTGATCCTTGAATTACAGGTCGATTTACCCAGCAAACTGAGTGAAAGTGAAAAAGTTTTACTCGCAGACTGGCGCAAACTGCGTCAGGAAAGAGGTACCCATGTCTGAGCGCAAACTGGTTTCGGTCCGTGAACTCTCCCAATTTTATGCTTTGGATTTCGATGTTTTGATTGAATTTGCCGAAGTCGGGCTCTACACTCCCCTGATCGAGCAACAGGAATGGTTTCTCGACAGCGAAGAACTGCCCGAACTGGAAAGCCTGATCCGGCTTTTTCAGTCCTTTTCGATCTCACCCGAGGGACTCGATCTGATTCGCCATCTGCGCCGCCAAGTGACAGAACTGCGAGAACAGGTTCGCAGCCAGGAACACCTGCTCTCGCTGTTACAGAGTCAAGAGGCCCATACAGATGAGCCCGTTGAAGTGAATCCGATCTAATCCTGCGCTCCACATTTGCACTTTTTATTAAATTTTGATAAAATCTAATTTAAATAGATTTAATATTGGATGTGTGCCGTGAAAAAATTTGCTTACCTCTCACTCACTTTGCTCCTCAGCTTAACGGCTTGTCAAAGCCAAGCCCCTCTCTCTCCTGCAACTGCCCTTTTGCGCTCCCAGACCGCCACAGCCAATACTTCCCCCAATGCCCAATATTTTGACACCGCCCTCAGCGATTACCGTTGGGCCCGCATGGAAGCCCAGCGCTGGGACTTCAGCGCCCGTTTGGCCAAAGTGGAAGGCCGCTATGTCGAAGAAAATGGCCGCAGCTTTGAATGGACCTTTTATTTCAGTGCGATTGGCAAACAAAAAGCCCTCAAGGTCAGCAATGGCCAAAAACAGGAAGTCAGCAATAGCTTTTTTGGGGGTGGGATCTTTGATGGCAGTTGGCAAATCGACAGCGATGCCGCCCTCAAAGCCGCCAAAGAAAAAGGCCTGAAAAATTTCCCCGTCTTTTCGATGGAATTGGACAGCTTCATGCGTTGGGAAATCCGCTCAGCTGATGGTTGGTTCCAAGTTGATGCCCGCACGGGTCAAGCCAGTATGCTGGCCAACCCACTGGTCAGCCAGCGTTAATATTTATCTCAACAGCCCTGTGAGAGGCTAAAGCAGCCCGACTTGTTTTAAACAGCTTTGAATCCGCTCGACTGAACGGGTCATATCGTGGTCAAGCCCGACAGAAATGCGTACGAGACCATCACTCAGGCCCATGGCCTGGCGTTCCTCTGCCGGAATCTCTGAAGAGGTGCTGCTGCCAGGTGCGCTAAAAAGCGTCTTAAAATAGCCCAAGCTGACAGCCAAATAACCCACCTTTTCGGCCTGCATCAATTCCATCAGGCGATTGCCAGTGGCAGTGTCTCCAGCATCGATCACCAACATGCCCCCAAAGCCATAACCTGGATTCATCAGGCTTTTGAGCAATTCGTGGTCAATGTGACTGGGCAAACCTGGGTAATGTACCTTGACGCCTTGCGCTTCGAGGGTTTGGGCCAGCAACAGCGCATTGGCACTGTGCTTTTGAATGCGGATATGCAGACTGTGTAAATTTTTGAGAATGCTGGCAGAGCGAAAGCTGTCCAAGACAGGCCCAAGCAGCATGCTCGCGCCGTGGTTGACATTGGAGAGTTCAGCGATCAGGTTTTTGGGACCACAGACGGCCCCTGCGACACAATCACTGGTGCCGTTGATAAATTTTGTCAGACTGTGGGCGACAATATCTGCCCCGTGGCGAGCAGGCGTGAGCATCAGTGGGCTGAAGGTATTGTCGATCATCAATTTGAGACCGTGAGCCAAAGTGAGTTTGGACAGCTCAGGTAAATTGGCGACATCGAGCAGGGGATTGCTGATCGACTCCGAATAGAGCATTTTGGTTTGGGGCGTGATGGCCGCTTCCACTTCAGCCAGATTGCGCAAATTGACAAAACGGGTGCTAATGCCAAAACGCGGCAAAAAATTCTTGAGCAAGGCGTAGGTCCCGCCATAAATCGTGCGGCTGGCAATGATCTCGTCACCCATTTGGCAATTCTGCAAGATGGCGCAGGCAATGGCACTCATGCCCGAGGCTGTGACCTGGGCCGACGCGGTCTGCTCCATGGCAGCCAGGGCCTGGGCCAGATATTTATTGCTGGGGTTCCAGTGGCGCGAATAGAGAAAACAGCCTTCGATCTCATGGTCAAAGAGCTCTTCCATGGTGGCGGGGTTGAGAAAGGTATAGGTCGAGGAATCGTTGATCGAGGGATTGACCTCGCCGTATTCCCCAAAGACCAGGTAGTCTTGAATTTCTGAGGCGGGTTCAAAAGAATTGGGCATCTGCTTAAGATCCTTCAGCATTGATGCTGACCAGCATAACATACCCGGCGGGGTATTGGTGGGAGCCCAACAAAAAAAGGCCCCAATGCAAAACCGGCTGGCACTCACCAGCCGGTTTATAGCGGAGGGAACAGGATTCGAACCCGCAACCCCAAAGGGGCCACTGTTTTCAAGACAGCTTCCTCACCACCCGGACTCCCTCCAGAAGTGGTTGTGTATCTCGGATACGAAACTTAGGATACCACAGCTTTTGTGGGTTTGGGAATTGGAAAGGCGGTTTAAGCATTGCTGAGGAAAAAGACCTGGCCTTTGTCTTGGATAAATTCGGGCTTGGCATCTTGGTAAGCGTAGATGGCATAGGTTGTGATGGGCCTTCCATGGGGCACATACACCACCATGCCAAAGACAGGCGGGCTGTTGACATCGCCATAGGCTTTGCCCAGGCCTTTGGCTTGTGAAACAGGATTTTTTAACTCCCGCCAATAGGGATGTGGTGCAGTTTTGGCGGCATTTTCCAATTGAGACAGATTTTCGGGGTATACCCCGCCCCAATCCACGGAATAGGTTTCAAGCATGCTTTGCAATTTGTGCATATTGATCTTTTGATCGGGTTCGGCACACCCACAGGCCGGCATAAAATGGGGGTAGACGATGATCGCCAAAAGTGCCAAGCAGCCGAGAATGAGGCCGGGAG
>CAZRFI010000128.1:0-12952 GCA_964598905.1 uncultured Candidatus Sericytochromatia bacterium
ATTCCGACCTATACCGATGTATTGGTAGGGCTACCAGGAGAAACTGCAGATTCCTTTAAGCAGGGTGTCGGAACCCTGATCCAGCAGGGCCAACACCAAGAAATGCGCTTTTACAATGTCTATATCTTGCCCAATGCCGAATTGGCAGAGCCCGATTATCGCCAAGAACACGGAATCAGATCGGTCAAGATCCCCTATGTGCCGCCCCACAGCGAAGTTCTAGCACCGCTTGAAGGTATTTTGGAATGGCAAGAGATGGTGATCGCAGCCCAGAGCTTTTCTCCCCACGACTGGCAAGAGATGCGGATCTTTGCCTGGATGACGCATATTCTCTATTTTAGTCGGGCGCTGCAATTGCCGATGATGCTGTTCCAGCAATACAACGTGGCAAGTTATGAGGTGGTTTTGCGCTATTTTTGCGAGACGGACTTGGGCCTTCAATACCCAATTTTAAAGGGCTTGCGGCAATTTTTAAGCGACAAAAGTGCTGAAATTCTGGCCGGGGGCGGTGAATACTGTGCGGGCCAATTGCCCAACTCCCCAAACTGGGTGTGGTTGGAAAGTGATTATTTTGCCTTGACCCAATTGCTGTATAGCCCCAGGCTGACTCCTTTTCTCGATGAATGTGAACAGCTTTTGCACAGCTTATATTCCCAGGCCCCTAGAAAACGGGCTTCTGGAGAACTGGCTTTAAGTGCCTTTCAAGAAGCGCTGTCCCTCAGCCGCGACCTGTTTTGCAGCCAATTGCCTGGGCGGCAACAGTTTTCAAGAGAATTACACTGGAACCTCTGGGATGTCTACCAAGGCGTGCTCAGGGGCGAAGCACTCAACTTGGAACCCGGTCTCTGGCTGTTTCAAGGGCAGCGTGAATCAGCACAAACCCTCCAGTTTCAGAGTGTTTGTCTACAGGCCCCCCACGTTCATCAGCCGCGCGAAAGCCGAGGACAGATCCGGCTTTAAATATTCTCAAGCTGGGCATCTTGCAGGTATAAATCCCGGTAGGGCGAAAAATCCCGCAAAAGCCTCAAATGAGTGCCGTGGCCCAATAAAACCCCACGGGAGAGCAAATAAATCGGCTCGGCCCGCTGCAGGGTGCTGACGCGGTGAGTCACCAAAAGTACCAGCAAACCCGGCATAAAGGTATACAAAGCCTGCCAGAGACGGGCCTCGGTCTCGGCATCCAAGGCCGAGGTGCAATCATCCAAGATCAGAATCCGGGGTTTGCCAGCCAAGGCCCGCGCAATCGCAATGCGCTGCTTTTGGCCCCCCGATAATTTCACTCCGTGTTGGCCAATCCGGGTTTCAAGGCCCTGAGCAAAAAGTGGCAGATCCTGCCGCAATTGCGCCACCTCGACAGCCCAGTGCAAATCAGCTTCAGAAATCTCCCGCCCCAGGCGAATATTCTCAGCAATGGTGTCGGAAAACAAACTTGGGCTCTGGCTGACATAGCCAATCTGTCGGCGCAAATCGGCCAAATCATAATCAGCCAGATCGTGCCCATTGAGGATAATCCGGCCCATTTGGGGCTGAATGATTCGGGGGATGAGATTGAGCAAAAGGGTTTTGCCGCTGCCAACCGCCCCGGCAAAGGCGACGGTCTGACCACTCTTGAGGCTCAAGTTGAGCCCCTGCAAACCCGATTGCTGCCCAAAGTGATAATCCACGTTTTCGAGAGACAGCTCGAAGTCGTCAGTGGGGAAAGCCAAAGCCTGGCCCTGGGGAGCAATCTCTGGCGGAAAGGCCTCCATCTCGCGCACCCGTTCGACCGAAACCCCAGCAGCCCGGCCCTTGATAAAAAACTGACCGACATCCACCATCGGCCAAATCAGCATAAAGATATAGGCGTTAAAGGCAATTAAATCGCCCAGTGTCATCACTTTTTGGATCACCAAATAGCCACCCGCCGCCAAGATTACCAAGGCCCCCAATTCAGAAAAGCGGCTATAACTCAGCTGCAACAGCGAAGAGACCTTGACCAATTGAATCTCTTTTTGCATTTGCTGCTCCACCACCCCGGCAAAGGCCTGGATCTGTTTCTGCTCTTGGTTATAGGCTTTGACCACACGAATGCCTTCGAGGGTACTGGTCAAAAAGCTGTTTAAAGCAGAGATCGCCTTTTGGCTGTGGCGCGAATAGGCCTGGGTGCGCCGAGAAGAGTGAATATAAAAAAAGGCCACAAAGAGCAGCGGCAAAGCCGTCAAAAGCGTTAAGCCAACGTGTAAATGCCACATAAACCAAACACAGCCAGCGATCATCAAGAGCGCTTCGTAAAGCCTGAAAATACCACTGCAGGCAAACCAGCCCAATTTGTTTTCGCTGATATCGTCGATCAAACGGGTGGAGACATCCCCAGTGCGAAAGGTGTAAAAAAAGGACTGCCCCTGTTTGACCAGTTTCTCGGCCAAACGCATGCGAAAGCGGTTTTCAAAGCCAAAATTGGTGGCTCCCCGTGTGCTCTGAACCAAAACATAGAGCACAAAATGGGCCAAACCCAAGCCCAGAATCAGCAGTGATTTCTGCCAAAGCCACTCTGGCTGCAGGTTATGCTGAGAAAGGCCATCGACAATTTGGCGAATGATCATGGGCACATAGGCATCAAAAATCACCACCAGGGGTGTGGCCAAAAGCAGGAAGAGCAGGCGGGGGAAAAGGGGTTTCCAGAAAGGCCAAAGCCAACGAAGCGTCACAGAAAGTGACGACGCATCTTCAGAAGGGGGGTTGGCTAACATAATTAAAAGAGTTTTTAAAATGCCGAGGAAGGGAGTCGAACCCTTACGCCCTTGCGAGCGCTAGTACCTGAAACTAGTGCGTCTGCCAATTCCGCCACCTCGGCTCAGGTGAAAACCAGTATAACAGTCAGGGATTCCAGATGTAAATCAGATGAAAGCAGATTCCTCTTTTAAAAGCCTGTTAATCAACATTAATTTATGATTAATTGAAACATGCAAGATTTATGATCTTTCGATAAGCCTATGTGGGAAGATGTGTATTTTTGGGGGTAAAACCTGAGAGATGTCTGCTTTGTGGTAGCAAAAGGGAGAAGAAGAAAATGAAAGTCAAAAATCTGATAATACCCGCATGTCTGAGTGCCAGCATGTTGATGGCTGGTGCCTGTACCCCTGTGCAACCCGCCTTGAACCAAACAGACAGGACTGTTGGCGGCAGCCGAACCACGGCCCAAGCTCAAACAGCAGATCCCAATGCCCCCAAACGGTTTGTGCGCTTTCAAGTTCAGCCGCCTACAGCAGAATTCAGTCTCAAACAAACCGCTCAGGCCAATTTCATTAAATTGACGGCTGTCAAAGGCAATCAAACGATCTTCGACTCCAACGCCGATGGACAGGGTTTTATCCAGGTGGTCAATCCCAATGCCACATTTTCGTTGGGCGCCAATATTCCTGATGGCAATAATTGGGTGGTCACAGTTGGGTTTTATAGCAATAAAACCTCAGCTCCCATTTTGGAGCTCAAAAATGCCTTTCATGTTCCTCTCACAGGCACTGTCACCGTCAATATGCAAACCTTTTTAACGGGGCTGCTCGTTGAAGAGCTGAACAAACTTGGCTCTGCCTTCTTAAACAATGCCCTCGATTTAAACGCCTACCAGTCTTTTGTCAATGGTCTGACGGGAGCGGTGGTCAACAATGGCACCCTCAGTTTTCCGCGTTTAACGGCCCTCAATCCCCCCACGCCCCAGGCCTTGGCCTCCCGTGATTTGGCCATTGCGATTAATTTGGGTAGCATTGCCAATGTCACCAATGGTGTTGGCGCAGGTCTGGATCCTGCCAATTACCAAAAGACCCCTTATCCGATCGCCCGTTACAGTGCGGTTGGCGGCAGTTATGGCATTGATCAAAACATTTCTATCGATGCCTTCAGTGGCAAGGCCTATTTTAACGAGGTTCAAGATGGAGATGGTGCCGCAGAACGGCTTTACGCCATCACCACAGCCACCAGCGCAGATGGCAGCACAGGCTTTAAAAAATACACAGAAGAGTTTGCTCCTGTGAGCACCAAGCAGATCATTGTGCCAAATGTCGTCTTGGGCAGGAGCAATCCAACCGGAGGAGCCACCAAAGAGTCGCTTTTCTACTTGGATCTGGAAATGACGCCCCTTGATGCCGTCAAAAAAACAGCCCGAATCCGGGCCAAGGATCGTAGCAATGGCCAAGATCTTTGGTCTTATGCCTTCCCCTTTGATGTCGACAATTATGGTTCTGCAGACTCGATCAAAGCCCCGCTTTTGACTTGGCGCGACCCAGGTACAGGCTGCGCCTGTCGGGCTGAGGATCACGTCTTTGCCTATGTCTCAGCGGGTGCTGCAACAGGCATTTATGGCATTAAACAGGAACGACCCGGTGGCGTCGGCACAGCAGGCACCACCAATGGCACAAAAATGTGGGAATATATCCTGCCCCAAACCGATATCATGGGCGGAGGAGCTGTAGCCCGCGATGGCAGCAAATTGTACTTTGTCACCAACCACAGCACAGCAGGCAAGTTGATTGTCCTCAATCGGACCGATGGTACCCTTGTGCAATCGGTGGCTCTGGGCAATGGTTCGCGCTCGGGCCCAGCGATTGGCACAGATGGCACCGTTTATGTGCTGGCTTATGACGGCAGTGGAGGTACCACCAAAGACTCCCAACTCAAAGCCTTTAATCCCGATGGCAGCCCCAAATGGACAGTCACACTCACAGGCCTCAGAATTGCCCTGATCAATTCCCCTGTGGTCGACCGCCAAAATGGCAAAGACGTGATTTATTTTATCAGCTCCGATGGCAGTTCAACCGCTAGAAGCTCACTTTTATTCGCTTATGTAGACGAGAGCAGCCATGCAAATGCCAAATGGACAAACGGCTATATCCAATTAAACAACACCGCCAATAATACGGTTTTTGCCGATCTGTTGCTTGGGACTGAACCCGATGGCAGCCGCATCATCTACACCGGCTTAAAAAACTCCAAGCTCTATGCCGTTCGGGATTTGGGAACAAGCGCACAAATTGAATGGGAAAACTCTGCAGGTGGCAATCTTTGGAATGGTCTGACCCTGCGCAACGGTACGCTCTACGCCTCCACCGTAGATGGGGGTGATCGCCAATTTGTGATGGTTCAGGGCATCAAGGTTTCGACCCCCAATCTGCCAGCCACAGCCCCCTGGCCCAAGCGGAACGGCACCCTGAGCAATTCAGGCAATTCATATACAGCAGACGCTGAAGCAACCAATTTTCGGGCTGGCACCGTCAATTAAGGTAGGGTTCACCCCACTTAAGTCGCGGCCAGCTTTAGGCCATGTTTGGCTTCGGCAGAAGCGGCATTAAAGCCCAGCGCCTGTTCGAACAGACGCTGGGCTTTTTCGTTTTGCCGCAAAATCAGGCAGAGATTGCCATAATTGACACAGACCGCTTCGCAGGGAAATAAATGCATGAGTTTTTGATAACAGGCTTCGGCCTCTTTCATGTGCTGCAAGAGGGTCAAAACACGGGCTTTTTGAAAGAGCAGATCGATCATTTCTGTTTCAGCGTGGGTGTCCGTCTCCAAATCAATCAGGGCCTGCAAACCCCTTTCAAAATGTTTGCTTTCAATCCAGGTGCGGGCCAAATAGAAGCGTGCGCCACGGTGCCCCGGCTCATGTTTTAAACATTGCTCAAAATGGCTTTGGGCCTCCTCAAAACGCAGCAGACGCAGACAGACTTTGCCCAAATGAAAGAGAATGGGTACCTGATCAGGCTCCCAACGCAAAGAGGCCTGCAGATCAACAAAGGCATCTTCTTCACAGCCCAATTGCGCCAAAGCCATCCCCGCTGCCCCATGTAAAAAAGCCCTTTCATGGGGCAAATCAAATTCCAGCAATTTGGCATGGGCCAGATTGCGCACTTCGACAAAATACTGCTCTTGGAGCAGAAAGCCCAAATACTCCAAAAAGATAGCTGCAGGAGCGCCATTTAAATGGGCCTTTTCGTAAGCGGCCAAAGCCAATTGCATCTGTCGTAATTTCTTGTAGGCCCGTGCCAATAAGAGATAGGGCCAATAGACGTCTTTGCAATTTTCCAAAGACTGATTCAAAACCTCTATCGCAGCTTGGTAATAGCCTTCGCTTAAATACACCTCACCCAAGAGCCAAAGCGTGCTCTCAAACTCATTGCCCAAACGTTGGATATTGCGCAGAAGACGCAAAGCGGGTTGGTTCATCCCCTCTTGCACAAAACGCGAGGCAGCAAAGAACAGGGTGACGCGATTGGTTTCCTGTTTTAAGAGCACCTCAACCTTGTTCTCCAACTCTTCACGGGGAGAACGGTAGACCGCCCAAAAGGCCCTTTGAAACTGCTGAAATTTGTCTGGAACGGGCAAAGGTTGAGCTGATTTAAAGGCCATCAGCCATTGGCGCAGATTTTCGCGAGAAATGGGCGTGCGCTGCTCCGGCTTCCAGGCAATCAGACCCTGAACAAGGGTCTTTAAATGGGCCGAGAAATGGGGTATGCGCTCTTCCCATTTATAGAAACGCTTGTAGTGATGTGAAATAAAGATCTCGGGAAAGACCCCAGTCATACAGGCCAATAAAGTCACGCCCAGAGCGTAACCATCTGTGTGAATATCCACGCGCTCTTTAAGCATTTGTTCTGGCGGCGCATAGGGATATGTGGCAATGCCCTGACGGCGATACGAATCGGGTTTAACTGTCACCACAGAATCCAAATCCAGCAACAAGACATCGCCATCATCGGTAAGCAAAATATTGGCGGGTTTGATATCCCCATGTACCCGTGGGTATTCGCCGGCCTGTAAATAGACAATCACAGAGGCAATCGTAATCAAGACCTGCCAGACTTGTTGCTCAGGCAAAGCTCCCTCTCGCTCCAAGGCGTCTTGCAAGGTCTGACCCGCTTTCCAGGGGTAGATCAAATAGCCATAAGGCCCATCCACAAACACCGCCTCGATATTTTGAATATATTGGTGTTGCAATTCAAGCAGGCGTTGATATTTATCCAAGAAATAATCACGTTTGTGGGGGGGAACAAATTGTTCTTTGAGCAAGACTTCACGGCCCGAGGCATCGTGAGCCCGGTAGACCGAGGTATAACTTTCGGCACCAGGGTCGCGGCGTTTGAGACAATCCAAAAGGGTGTATTCGCCCATTTTTGCGCCGATCTCAGGCCCCAATGGCAATTGACATTGCAAACAAAAACCCTGTTCAGGTGGATTGGAATGCCCTTGGGGACAGGCAATATGCTCAGGCAAATAGGGTTCATGCAATTGGACCGAGAGCTTGGCACCCACCCGCAAAGAACTGCGCTGGTATTTTTTGGCCTTTTCAGTCAGCCCCTGTTTTTCGTAGAGTTTGGCCAAAGCCAAGCTGAACTGGGGATTATTACACTGCTTCAAGGCCTCTTTATAGGCCATTTCAGCCAAAGAAAATTGGCGCATGCGCTCTTGGCAAGAGCCCAATAAATACCAAGCTTCGGGAAAATAAGCCTGATTGTTGAGGGCCTTGATCAGATCTTCAGCAGCCGCTTCGACCTTTTCATGCAAAAGATGCCCTTCGGCTCTTTCAAAATAAAAACAAGAGCGGGGTTCGACACGCAAGGCCTGATCAATCAATCTGAGAAAGAGGGAATAGTCCTGTTTGCGCACGCACAAACCCAAGAAACGGTAGCCTTGAGAAAAAAGCAGATGTTGACGGGTGGCCTGTTCAAAAGAGGGATAAGCCGCTTGAACCTGCCCATTTTGATAAAGGGTATAACCTTCGGCAAAGAGCTGGGATGATTTTTGCAGCGCAGCGCGGGCCGCTGGTGAACTGTAAAAAGAGGAAGGGGGTGTCAATTGACGCGGATCGGATGATTGTTCAAAATCCTCCAGCCAGCGCAAACAGGCGGGGCTCAACAGGGCTTTGCACGAGGTTACTGAGACCGAATCCGGGTACCAAAAAACGGGCGAGGAGCCGGTCAGACATTCCAATAAGAGCCCCCGCAAAGCCGTGTGCATTAAGTCTAAATTATAGCTCTCGGCCCTGCGCTGTCCCTGTTTACCTGCCACATGGTAGCCGAGATACCAACGCGGGAAAAGCAAAGAGGCAGAAGAAGGTACACAGTATTCCCATTCAAAGAAGTACCATTTCCCACTCTCTCCTTGCCCGAGCAAATAAGCAGTCAAACTGGGATTGAGCCGACCTGCCTCTTTCAATCCCCGGCCCATGAGCTGAAGCGCAGCAAACAGCGAGCGCAACTCTGGCTCTGGCAAAATACCGACCCTGTCCAATTCTTGCCGCAGTGGATGCTGGAGAGCATGCCAAAGTGCAATGGGATAACGGGTATGCAAAAAGAGTAAAGCACCCGCTTGCCAATGGGCATACTCCAAAATGGGCATGTCCAAGCTGTCCAACACAGGCTTTAAATCGGCATAGAGCAAATGGCGAAAAGGGACCTGAAAAAACTCCAGGGCTTCAGCCAGCACAGACTCTTCGGAACCCCTCACAACCCGATAGAAATAGCGATCATGCAAGCGAACAGAATCTTGAACCTGCCAATTGTCTAAAACAATCTGGCCTGCGGCCAGAGGAAACAACCAGCCACAGGTCAGGCAGACTCTGCCTGTGGCCTGTACAACATGCCCTTCTGGACAGGTTTTTGTTTCCATATCCTCAAACAGACTTGAAGTAAGCCATAAACGAAGTCTGCTGGATCTGAATCTGTTTGCGGATACGATCCCAGTCTAACAAGATCTTCGAAGAAACCAGGTTATTAAACTGATCGTTCGAAGAGGCTGAAATCGTGATATTTTTGATCAGACCGTATTTAAGAATCTCTTTGTACTCAGGGTTATCGATGATGCGCTTGAGTTCCTGGGTAAACTCATTCTCTTTGCTGCCACCCGAGCGGCCTTCGCCAACCGCCAAGAAGTTCTCATAATTGATCTGGCTGATTGAGCCGGACTTCAGAGGCTGCCCCAAAGAGGTCTCCACAGGCCGATCCACAGTCAAGGTCGTGCCACCAGCAACAGCAGCAGCAGTCAAAACACGGGTGATCCCGTTAACATTGACTTCTGTGCCATTCGGGAACTGTGCAGCTTGAGCCGCGGTCAGGGGTTGAGTCAGAGTAATGGTGGTAGTGCCCACATTGGTACTGGCAATCTGCAACTCTGAATTGGGAGAGGCATTGTCAAAACCAATGGTTTCGGTGATGGGCACAATATTGGCGGCCGTGGTATCCACCGTGGGTGGAAAACCAATCACATCATATTCATCCCATTCAAGGGTCACCTTCATACCTGCACCCATCGACATGGCCACCGAACGGTTGAGGTACATCTGGATATCCTGAGTGCCTAAGCCATTACCTACATTGATCGTATCGCCAATTTTGGGCTCAACCGAAAGCGGTGAATCCAAGGTAATCACATTGCCTGCAATATCTGCAATGATACGCCGTTCCCCGTTGATGGTCACTTTTTGACCAATGCTCAGACCAAAATTACTGGTCACAGTGACAGTGGGTGTGGCCGCTGTGGCATTAAAGGCTGTTATCCCCTGATAAAGGCCGACAAAATAGTTCAAGTCGTTGGTGACGGCGGGGTTGATCTGGGTATCTTCTTCAAAGAGGGCGATTGGCCAATGGCCCGCGCCATCGTTATAGCTAAAGACACCCGCATTGCCCGTGGTGGAATAGGTCTGAGTCAGAGCACTTGGGATCAATTGCTCGCCACTTTCCACCTCGACGGTCACCGATTTCAAACGGCGGGGCCGAGTATTGCCATCAACGTCCTGAGCCACCAGATTGAGGGCCACCTGGGCATCAGGCTGAACATAGCCGTGGGGAGAACGGAACAACTCAGGGGCAATGCGGTTGTTCTCAACAGCCGTGGTACGCGGATCATCGCCCGCAATGCGGCCAACACGGTCATAATCCGAGGAAATACCGACACTGGCCAATTGACCCGGTTGCTCGGTGCCCAAATCGGTATAATCAATCCGCACATGGCTGCCATGGGCATCAGCCACACCTGCGGCATTGGTAACCTGAACGGTGTATTGCCCGGTTTTGGCACGCACCTGCAGATCTGCATGCACAAAATTGGCAACCGTAGCTGCAGATCCCAAGGTATTGGTAATTGCTGGGCCGCCATTGGGAATCAAGAAGAGGGTCTGGGGACGGCTGTCTTTGTTGCGATAGACCACCCGATACTCAGTGGCATCGGTGCCCAAGGTGACAATGTTTTTGGGATAGGTCATATCAAATGACTCCGCATTGTCAACGTGCAACAAGACACCATTGGGCCAAGTGGTGGGTAAACCCGCAGGATCTCCGGCAGCAAAGACTCCTCCAGCCGCAGCTAACTGTGCCATGCCCGTGGTGTTGTTATTTGAGCCATTCATCAAACCATCATCAACAGCATCAATCACACCGGCAAAGCTCATATACTCACTGCCCGTGCGGGTCACTGTTTCTGCCCCGTAGGCATTAAAGGTAAACGTCGTGGGAGTGGGATCAGCCGGGTCATCGGGATCGTCAAAATCTGGGAAAGTGCCGCTGTAATTCAACAAAGGCAACGGTATGGTGTGAGGATCCACATTTCCCAAAGAATTGATCTCGTTGAGAATCAAGGTGCCCCCGCGATTGACCTCTTGGCCCATTGCCAAAATAATCTGAGAAGTGGGGAAATTCATGGCTGCAACGGCGGTATTATTGCCCAAGGCATTGACCGGATTGCTCACATTGGTGGAGCCAGTGACGTTTTCGGCGTATTTGGTCTCACCGCCAAGACCCGGAAAACCCAACCACACGGCTTGGGTGGTGGTCCGCGCCGTATTGAACATTTTGGCATTTTGCTCAACATAACCCAAAGATACATTGGCAAAAGCGGGCATATTGGGGTTGTTCACATAGGTATGTGAGCCGGTATAAGAACCATCGAGATTGGTTTTGGCGCCGTCAAAATTGATCGAACCCATGCCATCGTTGTTGAAGTTCTTGGGTCCGCCCAAAGCAGCGGCATTACCTGTGGGCACATTGGCGCCCCCAGCAGCATCCACCGAATTGTCCAGTTCCTCGCGGTAATAGTAGAAATTACTCGGCAAAGCCCCGACATAACTTTCACCAAAACGGCGGCCCTCTCCGTCACCAGGAACCAAGTTTAAATCGGGCACATAGTCAAAGAGGTTGTAGTCATCACCCGCCATCGACAGGCGGTCGTGGTTGTTGACATAGGCTTCAAATGAGCCTGCGGCAGCATAGGTCGTATTATAGGCCGCGTTAAACGCCCCATTGGTGGGCTGATCAAAATTGCTGACCTGGCCATTTTTGGTCGCACCACCACTGGTGGTGTACACCCGGTTGATCGAATTGGCATCTGCCGTATTGAGCGGATCGTAAAAGCCTTTGCCAAAGAGGTCAAAGACGTTGCCACCGGGATCGACACGGTAGCGGGGCACCGTGGTATAACCCGGAACCGTACGTACATACATATCCGCAGAGGTAATATTGATCGCCATATCACGGCGCTCAATCGAGCCCAAATTCATGAGCACATTGTTTTCATTGCGCACCAAATTGACATCGGTGGTCGGAATCGTAAGATCATAATCCAAGCGTGGTGTGCCGGCAGGATCCGAAGACTTGAGTGCAGCACCAATACGGTCAACTGTATTGGTGGCATCATTCGATGCGCCGCCAATCATGGCATTGGGAACAGGGCTAAACACAGGCGGCGGGGTTGCATTTAAGCTGTAGTAATTGGGGGTAATCACAGCTCCAGGATTGGCTGTGCGCAGGGGATCCAGCGCCAACGTTGTGGAGTTCTGATGGGCTTCCCCTTGCATGACTTCGTCATCTTGGGTGTCGTAACGCTCTGCCAAGGCGCTGAGGGGGTCTGAATCCCGCATCACATAAGACTCATCTCCAGGGGCGCAATAATCAGCGGGATGCACCACAGCAACAAAATCATGGGCATTGTTGACAGCCGTGGTGGTCAAATTAAAGCCCGTGTTTGAAACACCCACCGTGGTATTGCCCCAACCATCGGTCGTGGCCTGCAAAGGATCGTGATCGAGGTTGATACGGCGGCTGTTGATATCCACCCAATACTCCCCACTGAGAGTGGAGTTGGCGCCCAAATCGAGTTCGGCAAATTCCCAGGGGCTGCGCACAATATCGTTGCGATCACCGCTGGTGTGTAAGAGATTGTATTGGTCGTTGAACTGGGTAAATTGGTAAACACCCGGAATATACTTATTGATCACCTCATCGGGGCTATTGGCCTTGAGCACATCGGGATCCCCATTGCTGATCGAGGGAACCACGTTGCCGGGGTCATATTTGCCCTGGGTCCAGGTGCCCATCGTGCCGTCGTAAGTAACGAGCTGCACATCTTCGATATTCATTTCAAAGCCGTTGATATCGCCGTTAAAATAGACATTGATCACGGCCTCGTTGGGCAATGCACCCGGTACAATTTGGGCCGAGACACTCTCGCGAATGCCAAAGATCCAGGCATCCGTGGCCATCGAATTGACCACATCGGACTGCCCCAAAACAACGGGGCCCGCTGCCATCGGTGAGTTACTCAAATAGGTATAAGCGGGCATGGCATGGGCAAAGTTCCCAGTAGAAACCCCGCCACCGGTATAATCCACATCCGCTGGCAAACTGGTCCAGTCGTGGTTATTGTGCGAGTGGGAAGGCTGGGCGATCTCAGGGTCATCGCCCGGTGAGGCAAATTGCCTGTGGTTTTGGTGAACGCGGAAAGCGTATTTCATATTGACCATGGTCGCGGCGGTAATGGTCAAATCGCTACAGGCCGTAAGCGTAAAGCTCATGATTGGGGTTGTCGCACCCACCGTATCTGGTTTTTTGACCTGAACCACATCCGTGCCGGATGGAGCGACAACAACCAAACCTTCATTGGCATATTTTAACGTTGTGGCTGTGCTATCGGTACCATAATTAAAAATGGTCTG
>CAZRFI010000129.1:0-12861 GCA_964598905.1 uncultured Candidatus Sericytochromatia bacterium
GGCAAAAGGCGGGGTGACTGTCAGTGAGCGCGCACACGACGTGCGCAGCGAACGGCCCGAACGTCAGGGGCTTGCACCCACTGGAACGGCCTTACCCCATCCAGTAAACCCCATCCAGCAAATAACGGGCATTCTGTTGAAATTCGGCATACGAAACTCATTTTAATCCCCAAAGCAAACCTTCGCTCTGTGTTAAAATATCCCAATTAGGAGCTAGAAAACCATGATCACTCACCCCGATTCCCCGCTTTCTGAAGCCCCCCCCGCCCGTGTCGAAGAAAACCACCCCTTTTACACAGCCCTGCTGCATGTCTCTGTCTGGCTGACCTGGCCTCTGATTGCCCTTAGTGTCTGGCTCTCTGCCACAGTACTCGGACAAAGTGGCTACGCCTGGAGTCTGCCCCTGCTCTTTGCCGGTGGTGTCTTGGCCAGCGATTTTACTTCTGGCCTCTTTCACTGGTTTTTTGACAATTATGGCTCTCCCCAAACCCCGGTCTTTGGCCAGACGATTGAATTGTTTCGCGTGCATCACGATTTGCCCGAAGATATCTGCAACAGCGGTCTGGTCTTTACCGTCGGACACGTCTGCCTCTGGGTGGTGCCCATGATCAGCGTCTTTATCGGGGCCTGGTATTTGGCTGGACGCGGCCCCCTGGTCAGTGCGCTCCTGCTCTTTGCCACGATGGCCAATTTGTTTTTGGTGCTCACCAACCTCTTCCACAAATGGGCCCATTTGCCGCAAAAGCCGGCCTGGATGCTCTTTATGCAAGAATACCGGCTGGTCTTAGAGACCCAGCACCACAATATTCACCACACCCCGCCCTTTGATACCTATTATTGTATTACCACGGGCTGGTTGAATCCGCTGCTCAGAGCCATCAAGTTCTTTCCCCGCATGGAAAAATTCTTGGCGGTGATCGGCGTTCAAAAGAACCAGGGGGCTTAAAACCCACTGTGACTCCTGAGAACACTGGCCTGCTCTTGCGCCAGGCCACGCAAGCGGATGCCGCTGGCATTGCCCAGGTGCATATTGACTCTTGGCTCAGCACCTACCGGGGCATTTTGGCCGATCAATTGCTCGATCAGCTCTCGCTCGCTGAACGCACAGAAAATTGGGCAAAATGGCTGGAGCCTTCCCGCCCAGAGCAAGCCCACCCCAACTGGGTCTGGGTGGCCGAAATTCCCTCAGGGCAAATTGTCGGTTTTGTCTGTGGCGGGCCCGAACGTACAGGTTTGCCCGACTTCAGTGGCGAGATCTATGCCCTCTATCTCTTGGATGCCTGGCAGGGGAAAGGCTGGGGCAAGCGTCTCTTGCACACCGGTTTTGACTTGCTGCGAGCCCAGGGCTATGCTGCAATTCTGGTTTGGGTTGCCAGCCGCAACCACAAAGCCGGTGACTTTTACGCTTCCCAGGGAGGAAAAATCTGCTTGCAGCGTAGCCTGGAGATGGCTGGACAGGTGGTTGACGAGACCGGCTACGGGTGGCTTTAAGATTTCCCCGACCCGCAGGACATGCTAAAATAGAAAGAGCCCAGAAAGAGCCTAAAACAGGGCTGTTCCCATCTCAGCAGCCAATTTTACGCATAACAGACCAAAGGAGGGTTCCGCTATGACTTTGATGGATGAAATGCTCGACGCCGACGACTTGAGTGATTATATGGTTAATGACCCAATTAAAACCGCAATCAGCGCCGAAACCATCCGCCGTCTGTCTCCACGCCAGCCCATCACCCTGCCTCCTTCCGCCACTCTGCAAGAGGCGATTGAATTGATGCAGGCCAAGCGGATTGGAGCTGTGGTTGTGGTTGAAGACAACCAACCCGTGGGTATTTTTACCGAAAGAGATGTTTTGTTTAAAGTCTTAAAAGCAGCCCCCGACTTCCAGCAAACCCCGCTCAAAGACTTTATGACCCCCGATCCAATCAGTCTCTTTATTGAAGACAAAATTGCCTTTGCGCTCAACCGCATGACCGTGGGCGGATTTCGGCATATTCCGATCGTCGATCATGACGGTGTCTTGAGCGGGATTATCTCGGTCAAAGACATTGTTGAATACCTTGCGGGACTCTTTCCAGCAGAAGTCTACAATATTCGTCCAGAGCCGCTGCGGGGTGGTTTTGGTTCTGCTGAGGGCGGCTAATATTTTTTTGCAAGGATCGCTCAGACGATGAAATCTCAAGCTGGCTCTACTTTCATTCAACACGTTTCTGCTGAACAGGCAGAGCTTTGGCGCCAAAAGGCGGCTGAGTTAATTGGTCAGGCCCGTTACAAACAGGCGGTGCAGGTACTCAATCAGGCCCTTTCGAGTGGAATTTCCCTGGCCGAACAAATCCAATTTTTGGGTTACCGGGCCTATGCCCACACCCTCTGGCGCAAGCCCGAAGCGGCCATTGAAGATGCCACTCGTTTGCTCAAATTGATTCAGGCTGAGGTCTCAGATCTCTGCTTTGAAGACATCGATTGGGCCTACGAACGTGAGCAAGATACAGGTTATTTGTCCTTTTTGGCGGCGATCTACAATCTGCGCGGCACCCTGCATCGTTTTCAGAAAAATCTGCCCTCAGCGGTCGAAGATCTGACTTTGGCGCTGTTTATGAGCGAAGATCCTTATTTGCAGGGGCTTTCGCTCTTTCAAAGGGGCTTTTGCCTGCTGCAATTGGGTGAGTGTCAGGAGCGGGCCTTGAGCGATCTGAGTGAAGCTTGGCAATTTTGCCCCACTCCCCTGGCCGAACTCCTGGGGGTACCTTCTCCAGACATTTCAGAATTGCGCTTTGATTTACACGACAAGGGCCTGCAGATCCACTGGGAAGAATCCGCTTCCCGTGCTTTGTCTGGCAGCCAGTTTGAATTGCGCCTCAAAGATCTGCAGGCTGAGTTCTTGGCTTTTTCGCGGATTTTTTCAGCATGAAAGGGGACGGGCCCAGACATGCAGCCGATATCCCTTGCTGAACTGAGTCTGTTCAAGCGCCAGTTTCATCAGCTCTCTGGTTATAACCTCGAAAATTATAAAAATGTGCAAATGGACCGGCGCTTGCAAGAATATATGCAAGCGGCCCGCTGTGAGACGCTTCAGGCCTTTTTTGACTATCTCCGCGATCGGCCTGCCGAGGTGCGCCGCTTTCTCGATGAGCTGAGTATCAACGTCTCTGAGTTTTTTCGCAATCCCGAGCGCTTTCAGGAATTGCGTCAAAAAATTCTGCCCGAGTTGCTGAGCAAACGCAGCCGTTTGCGCATTTGGAGTGCAGGCTGTTCGGTCGGGGCAGAGATTTTTTCACTGGTGATCTTGATGGAGCATCTCGGTATTGCCGATCACTGCCATTTTGTCGCCAGTGATATCGACCGCGAGGCTGTGGAACAGGCCCGTTCGGGTGTTTTCTTGCCGGATCTATTGAAAAACGTGAATAAAACCGATATCAGCACGTTCTTTGAGCCCTGCAGCTTAAACAATCGACACGATGCCTATTGTTTTAAATCCCAATGGCGGCAGAAGGTTCATTTTATTCACCACGATTTGCTGCAAGATGATTATCCAGGTAATTTTGACCTGATTGCCTGCCGCAATGTCATGATTTATTTTACCCGCGAAGCCAAACACCGCGTCTACCAACATTTTTACCAGTCTCTGCGCGAGGGTGGGGTTTTGTTTGTGGGGGGAGCTGAGCAGTTGATTCAAGCCCAGGAGATTGGTTACAATCGGTTATCATCGTATTTTTACCAAAGACAAAAGCTGGGCAGGGTGTGAGAGAACTTTCGATCCGAAATATCCTCAATCGGGTAGATGAATTGCCAGAAGTGCCACAAACGGCGCTGCGGGTGATTCAATTATTAAATGACCCCGACACCGATGTTGCCAGTTTGGCGGATGTGATCAGCTCCGATCAGGCCCTCACTGCCAAAGTGCTGCGCCTCTGCAATTCAGCCTATTATGGCCTGTCGCGCAAAGTCACCACGATCTCCGAAGCGGTGATGATCATTGGCTTCAGCTCGATCAAAAGTTTGGTCATGATGATTACAACCCAAAGTACACTCAACAAAGGCCTGCTGGGTTATAAACTCAACGCGGGTTATTTCTGGGAACATTCGATTGGGGCCGCTGAAATCTCGCGTTATCTGGCGGTCCAGCTCAAACACCGCGAACCCGAAGAGTGTTTTATTGCCGGTCTGATTCACGATATTGGCAAAATGGTCCTCAACCAATACGCCCTGCCGGAAGTCTACAAGGCCACCAATTTGCATCAAAAAGAGCAGATCCCGGTCTACGAGGCCGAGCAGCAGATTCTCTCTTTTGACCATGCCGCAATTGGCGGGGCCCTGGCTGAACGCTGGAATTTTCCACCCATGCTGGTCGAGTCGATTCGCCGTCACCACAGCTTTGAGCCGCTTTATGAAAATGGGAAGATCGAGCTGTTGCCCACGTTGGTGGCCACAGCCAATTTATTGGTCAAAATGTTGCACGAAGACAGCACCGCCCGTCTGCCCTTTGAGCAACACGCAGCCTTGATTGAAGAGGTGCTTGGGATCCGGGTTTTGGACCTGGACAAGCTTCTGCCGATTTTAGCAAAAAAAGTCGATGAAACCCGTCAATTGGCCCTTCTCATGACATGAGTCGCTCAGCGTGAAAACGAAAGCATGTTATGATGATTACATTAAAACCGTTGGCACCATGGATCTTTCACAATACATTGGCATATTTGTTGACGAGGCCCGTTTGCATCTCCAGCAGTGCAGTGATTCGCTGCTGGCGTTGGAAAATGCGCCTGATGATTCTGCTTACCTGAATGAGCTCTTTCGGGGCATTCACACGATCAAAGGCATGGCCGCGACTTTGGTCGAATTTGACTATTTTGACGAAATCGCCCGTCTCAGTCATGAGATGGAAACCCTGCTCGACGGCCTGCGCAACCATGCCTTCAAACTCGATAACCACGTCCTCGACCTGCTCTTTGCCTGTGTCGATGGCCTGGATCTTTTAATTGGCAATATTCAAGACCCAGAAAACGCCACCTCCCAAGATATCAGCTATCTCTTTCAGCACCTCGAAGAATTCAGCTCGCCCCAAGCCAAAGTGGCTGAATCTGTTCCCGTTGATCCTCTTTGGGAAAACGACTGGCAACACGCCTATTCCGATAGCGAAAGTGAAAAGATTTTACAGGCCGCCAAATATGGCAAAAATTGCTTTGAAATTCGCATTAAACTCTTTCCAAATTGCCTGATGAAAGCCCTGCGGGCCCAAATGATTCTGGGCTTCTTGGCTGAAAATAGCGAGATTATCAAAACCCTGCCCGATCGCCAAGATTTGGCGCTGGGCAATTTTGAGGACAGCTTTATTATCAGCTTGGTGACCGGCAGCGAAGGCGAAAATCTGGCCGAAGAGGTGGCCGCTGTGGCTGAGGTGGCTGCTGTGCGGACGCTCAACCTCTTGGGTGAAACGGTCTATACCTCTCAACTGCCCAACAAAGTTGAAACCGAAGAGGTTTTTACCCTGCCAGAGCTGAATGAATTTGAGTTAAATGTCCTCAGGGTTGCCAAAACCCAGGGCTATGGCGCGGTCTTGTTGGGCATTCGGCTCTTTCCCAATGTGGTTCTCAAAGCGGCCCGCGCCACGCTGGTCTTCCGCACCTTGGAAAAATATGGCGATATCATTAAATCGGTGCCCCCTGTGATCGAACTGGAAGAAGAGCGCTTTGGCAATTTCTTTGAGGTCATTTTGCTCACCCAGGCCAGCCCCGAAACTTTGCGCGAAGCGATTCTTTCAGTGGGTGAAGTTAAAGATTCCCTTGATGTCATGACCATGAGTGTCAATGACGAAATTGTCTCAGCGCTGAGCCCTGATGGCAGTGCCACCCCGATGCCTGTGCAGGCGCCCCGTTCGGAATTGGCGCAGGTTTTGGAGCCTCTGCCCGAATTGAGTGAATTACCACCCAAACTCCCTCCCCCCACCCTGCGTTTTCCTGGCTCTCGGGCCTCGCCGCTGGTGCGGGTCGATGCAGGCAAATTGGAGCAATTATTGCATCTGGTGGATGAATTGGTGATGTGCCGGGCCGAGTTGATGTATGCTGCCAAAGCCAATCTCAGTCTGGAGTTGGAACATCCGCTTCATGCTTTGGGAACCGTGGCAACGGCTTTACATTCTCTCAGCATTCAATTGCAAATGGTCTCGGTGGAGCAGGTCTTTAATCGCTTCCCACGTATGATTCGCGATTTGTCTAAATCTCTGGGCAAAGAAATTGACTTGGTCATGGAGGGACGCGAACTCGAAATGGATCGCACCCTGATTGATGAATTGGGCAATGCCCTGATGCACATGATTCGCAATGCTGCCGATCATGGGCTCGAACCCCCAGACGAACGCCTGCGCAGAGGCAAACCCAGTCGTGGGCTGATTGAACTCAATGCGACCTACGAGCGTGAGGTCTTCCGGATTGACATCCGCGACGATGGCCGGGGCATCGATACGACAAAACTGCGTTACAAAGCGGTTGAAAGGGGCATAGTCTCTGAGCAGTCGGCCTTGCAAATGAGTGAAGATCAGGCCCTGAGGCTCGTCTTTGCTCCCGGTCTTTCGACCCAGGACACGGCCACAGATATTTCGGGCCGGGGTGTGGGTATGGATGCGGTGCGCACCCAGATCGAAACCCTCGGCGGTGATATTCAAATTCAGTCGACACGGGGCCAAGGCACCCTTTATACGATTTTGATTCCCTCCCAAATGACCATGCTCAATGCGCTGCTGATCAGTGTGGGGGGGCAGTTTTACGCACTTTCGCTGGAGCATATTGAAAAAATCTCTGAGCTCTTTGCCTCCGAAATCCTGCTCAAAAACAATGCGGAGTACTGTCTTTATGCCGGAGAACACGTCCCGGTGATCTCGCTTTCGGAACATGTCTATACCCGTGAGACGGTCCATACCCCCTTGTCCATCAATAAACCTGGCCAGTGGCTGGTGGTTGTCAAAAACCACCAACAGCGTTTGGGTTTGTTGGTGGATGAAGTGGTGGGCCAAGAGGAACTCTTGCTCAAGCCTGTCAATCCCCAGAGTATGTTGCCCGGACGCGATCTGTTTTTGGGGGCCACTGTGCTCGACAATGGCCAAGTCGCTTTGTTGCTTGATTTGCCTTTGCTTTTGCAGCGGGTTCAGATTCCGGTCTAAAGTGCCTGTTTGAGGGCCGTCAAAGCCCGGTGCTCGGCTTCACTTGTCGTCAAGATCTGATTGAGTTGTTCCAATTGGGCCACAAGCAATTTGGCCCTTTCGCGTTGGCCTTGCGCCAGCGTCCATTGTAAGCCCCATTGTGCAGCTTTGCGATCGAGTGGATAAGCATTTAGATGGTTGTTTAAGGCCTGCTTGCTTGTCTCTATCAGCCCCAAAGCAGCGGCTGTCTGTGCAAAAGGCAGCCAGAGGGTGGGCGGGCCTGAATAGTTCAGCGCCTGCTCCAAGGCCTCAAAGCTGGCTGGCAAACGGCGCTCAGACCAAGCCACTTCGGCTTTGAGACGCCAGAGATTCCAGCCCAGCAGTGAACGCATTTGCGCGGGATCCCTTTGAAAACAGGCCGCGTCCCAGGCCAATTGAAAACTCAAGGCCCCAAGCCAGGGCAAGACCTGGGCTGTCTCGGGGCTCTCCCAGTCGGCAGGCAATGCGGTGAGTTGCCCCAAAGCCTGATCGGCGAGGATATTGACCTCTGTCCAGGATTTGCCTGTCAAATACGCTCCCCAAGCCAGATCATGGCTGAGCAGTGGAGCATCAGGGGCCTTTTTCACTGCTGCTTGCAGGGCTTGCCATTCCGCCTCGCTTGCAGGCCCCGTGGCGGGGGCTAAACTCAAGCTCAAGCAAGCCCGGACTTGAACCGGCAAACTGAGTTCCGGCAGTCTTTGCGCGGATAAGGCTGGGGCAGGGAGAGGCAAAAACGCGGCTTTAAGCCAATCGGCTTTTCCTGCGGTCAGGGCCGGATGCAGGGCCTGGCGCAGCCGACGCTGCTGATTAACGCTTGCAGAAGCAAAAATGGGGCTGTTTGCCCGCTGATACCGTGCCAATTGTGCGGGTAAATCTGCCAACAGCTTTTCAAATTGTCGCTCATAACTGTGGGCCTGAATCGCTGTTTGCCCGGCTCTGGCCAAGCGAGGCAGATCTGAACGGGCCAAAATTGCAGAGACATCGGCCAAGACTGAATCGCGATGGTACAAGAGACATTCACTGCCGGGTTTTAAAAAGCGCTCAATTTCGAGATTGTCTGACTCCTGCAGCAGCAAAGCCCCCGCCGCTGGCGCCTGATAGGCCCGCAGATTCATTTCTCCGCGCAGGGAATGGTTAAAGATCACCCGGCTCTGCTGCAAGAGCTGGAGATATTCCGTGCCATAGACCTGATTGCGCAAACAGATCCGGTAGTCGTTTCCCAGTGGGGCCAATTGGCTGAGCAAACGCAGGCGTTCTGGGTGGGTATCGGGGTTTAAGCTGCCGATATAGGTCAGGTCCCAGTCTTTTTCGGGAGGCTTTTCGGGGTGTTTTTCACTTTGAGGGTCGGGATAAAATTGGGACGGCGAAAAACCATAACTGGGCCACCACTGGCAGCGCGCAAAGCCCCGTGCCTGAAACTGATTCACCAAGGCCTGATCCCCGAGAATCAGATCAAAGCCCTCTCGCCAGGCCCACAGTTCACTGCGGCAGCTCTGCCAGTCCGAGGCGATCAAAACCACCGGGCAGGGTGCCTCACTCAGGTCTGCAGGCAGAACGGTATAGCCAAAGCCCCACCAGAGAATCACCTCGGGCTGCCAATCGTCCCCTTGGGCAAATTTGGCCAGAATGTCTGTTAGCGACTCGCCATAGGTATAAGGCTGCCAAGGCAGTGTTTCTGGCTTTGTGGGGTTGACCAGACCGCGCCAGGCGGGGGGAGGGTTAAAGACGCGCGGATCTGCCAGGGCGCGAATCTGGGGATGAAACAGCCACTCACCGATCTGTTCGGGTGCAATCAGAGGGCCTACCAGCACCTTTGGGATCAGCATGGTCTTGTCATTCGCGCGATTCTGTCAGGGGCACGAGCAGGCTATCGCAGCCCTGGGCGGCTGCCGCAGCGCTGATGCGCAGCTCAAGGCTCAAGCGGGGCAGGTTCATCGACGGCCGCAAACCTGTGCGGTGCAAGATCCGCTCATGGAAGAGCAAGACATCTCCCACTTGCATTGTGGGCAGCCAGACGGGCACCTCGGGATAGTGCAATTGCAACCATTCAGGCGGAAACGCGTAGAGTTCATAAGCGTCTCCGGCTTTTAAAACATGCCCCTCAGGCAATCTGGGGGGAGCCAATACTTCTGTCTGGTTCAGCAATAAAATTTCCAAACCCGGTGCCTGCTCGCCGCAGCTCACCAACGGGCACCAAATATTCCAGACCGGGGAGACCTTGCCCAAAAAGGCCGCGTCTTGATGCCAAGGCAAAGGGGGGGCCGAAGCTGATTGGGGTTGCTGACGGCGAAAGAGGCTGTTCTGATAGAGCAAAACAGGATCTTCTGTGATTGCGGTTAAGAGCGGCAGCAGCGGCTCCAGGAGATGGGCCAAAGCGAGAAAGGGATCCCCGGCGGGATAACAGGCCTGGGGCGGCACATGGCCATAGCGATACAGATTTGTTTCGGCTTCGGACAATTGCCCGAGGGCAAAGTGGGTATCTGCCCGGTTATAGGCCTGAAGGGCGCGCCAATGAAGCGCAGTCAGCGGCTTGAGTGGCAAAGCCTGGCGCAAGAGCAAACAGCCTTGTTGCTCCAAGACCCCGAGCAACTGTGTCACTTCGGTTTGGGCCGGATAGTCCGGGGGGGCAACTCCCTCTCTGGAATCCGAAAAAATCACGAACCGCTTCTCTGGGCGACTGGATCTTTGGGTTTTTGACTGAGTTCGGGCCCAGCCTGTGGCCCTTCAAGTGCTTTGAGAAACGCCAAGAGATAGGTCAGCTCTTCGGGTTTGAGTTCCAGCGGGGGGATGGTGTCTTCGCGCCGCCCTGTGGCTGGAGGCTGGCTGGGCAATTGGGAATAAAAGAGCAGGACCTCTTCGAGGCTTTTAAAGCGGCCATCGTGCATATAGGGCCCGGTGCGGGTAATCTCGCGCAAGCCCGGCGTCTTAAACTCCCCTTTATTGCTGGCCTGACGGCTGAGATAATGCAGTTTGTCGTTCCATTCGTGTTCGCGGTTGGGCAGATCACTGAAGGGCCCCAGGCCATTAAAGGGATCTGCCAAGAGTTTTGGCAGCCCGGCATAACGCCCCTGATCCACAGGCAAACTGGGGTGTTTGGGCAGGCCGATATTGTGGAATTCGCGGTCATTCAAGAGTGGCCCCGTGTGGCAGAGAATACATTGGGCACGGCCAATAAAAAGCCTCAGGCCTTTTTGGGCCTCTACCGAAAGTTCTTTGCTGGCGGGTTTGTTTGCGCGTAAATCTGCGACAAAGCGGTCAAATGGGTTTTCGCCACTCACAATCTTGCGTTCAAAGGCCTCCAGTGATTTGCCCAGCTGGCTGACAAAGCGATTGACCGACAGCTGCTGTTGCGGACTGAGCTGATTCCAGCTCTGCTGCAGGGGGTGTTTGGGGTCTTCGGGCACAGGGCGGGCCTGGGCAGGGAGCCCGGCATTGCTCGGCAACGGCCCAAACAGCGCTTCGTAGCCCCTGCGCAGCTCAGGGTGTTTGTGAAAACTGTGCAACAGTCCCACCCGGCTCATGCCCATCTCATTCAAACTTTCCAGGGGCTGGACCGACTGAGCCCAAAGAGAATCTGTGCGGCCATCCCAAAAGAGCCAGCGCTGATAAGCGACATTCCAAAGGGTGGGGCTGTTGCGACTGGTTTTTTTGAGACCCACCGCCAAGGGCTTGCCATCGCTCCAGCCCAAACCGGGGTGGTGGCAGCTGGCGCAGCTCTGATCCCCTTTGAGCGACAGGCGGGTATCGTAAAACAAATAGCGGCCAAAATGGGCGGCACTGGCACTGTCAGCCAGACGATTGGCCGGGTTCTCAGGGGGCATCGGGCGCGGCGAGAGGCTCAAGATCAGGGCTTTTTCATCTGAGGAAAAAGCCGGAGCGCCATCGGATTGCACATTGGCTGGCCGACAGCCTCCCAGCGTCAGACCTCCGAGCAGGGTCAAGCTCCCAAGCCGTACCAGTGATTTAACGGGGAGACATTTTGAGTGTAACACCGAAGGTCGCTTTCTCCTTTTTGCCAGCATGATCGACCAATACATAGATTTCCCAATAGCCGGGCATGTGAAACAACATGCCGCGCACCTCAAAAATGCCTTTGCCCAGGTCTTTGACCTTGGGTTTGACATTCATGCCATGATTGTGGCTGGGCATATCTGCATCGACATAGAGCTTGGCGCTTTCAACCACTTTGCCTTCGGCATTTTGGACTGTGAGTTTGAGCCGAAAATGTTGGTTGAGTGGGATGGGGTCGGGCAGAGGGCTATAAATCACGCGGTAATGTTTGCTATCTGTGATTTGTGAGCGGTTTTCGCGGTCGGCTTCGTTGACCTTGGGGTAGTTCTGGTGCTGGGCCGAGGCTGAAAAGGAGCCAAAGAGTGTGCCCACAGAGAGTGCGCTCAAACTGAGCAGGGCTGCCAGTGTCATCTTTTTGTTTAACATAAGTTCTCCTGAGTGGGGCTGTGTACGTTTGGGAGTATCAAACAGCCTGAGTAATATTTCTAGAATACCCCTGGATGTATGTCTTGCGCCAGCAGAAGCAGAGGCCTGCAACAAATTGCTGCAGGCCTGCTGGCCTTACAGAGAGCGTGTGACGCGTCCGCCGCCAAAATAGAGGCCCTGCAAATAGCGGTCGTAATCGCCGCCCCCTTGCAGGGTATTGATTTTGATGCCACTGTAAGCCCCTTTGGGCGAGGAGTGAATCATCCGGCCCTGACCAATATACATGCCCACATGGGTCGGGTATTTGCGGTTGCCGCTGAAAAAGACCAAATCGCCGGGTTTGAGCTCATCCAACTGGGCCAGGGTATTGCCCACCCGTTGTGTGAAGTCTTTTTGCTGATCGGCATCGCGGGGCAAATAGACGTTGTTAACGCGGAAAATGGTCTGCATAAAGCCGCTGCAGTCCAGGGTTTTGCCGTAGGTGCCACCCCACAAATAGACTCCGCCCCCTTGTGGTGCTTTGGGCAAATACTGCATGGCCGTTTTGAGCACGGCTGGAATATTGGGGCTTTGGGGTGGACCTTGGCTCAATGCGATGTCTGCACTTGCCAATTTGACTTGGCTGCCATCAGGTAAGGCTGCTGTCACCTGAGTCGGTGTTTTGCTGAGCATTTTTAAGCGGGTGCCAAAATAGAGTTTGCGTGGGGATTCCAGATTGCGCATGATCAGCACTTGGCGGTTGTCTTTCCAAGCTTTAAAGGCGCTCTCTTCGGTTTCCAGAATTTGATTGCGTTGAATCCAGGCGATATAGCCATCATCGACAATGCGCACCAGGGCAAACTTTTTATCTGCGCTGTATTCCAAGATCTCCAGGGGCGTGCCCAGACGGACTTGGCTGGCCAGATTGTCTCCGGCTTCGGCCACGGGTTTGACATAGAGATCGCTGGCCGTTTGGGTCGTGACTGCGTAATCCAGGCCAATTTCGGCATAGGGGAAGGTCTCAACCTGAACCTGCACACCTGTGCCAAAGGCCTGTTTGGCTGCGGCTGTCAGCAATTCTTTTTCTTTGGCCGAGTACACCCGTCCCTTGAGTTGGGTCTGAGCCCCGGCATAAGTGAGGGTGATATCAAATACGGTGTCGCGCAGCAGGCGCTCGGGGATTTCGAGCTTGTAGCTGTTTTTGCCCAATTCTTTGGCCGTGATGGCCACGCCAAACTTTTCGCGCATCAGATTTTGGCGCAGGTGCTGCTCCCAGG
>CAZRFI010000130.1:0-4615 GCA_964598905.1 uncultured Candidatus Sericytochromatia bacterium
GTCGATATGGTTGACCAAAGTGGACGCAAAGCAAGCCAGTTCAGCCAACCCGCAGAAATCACGATCCAAATTCCCCAGGGAACCCGCAATCCAGAAACCGGCAAAGTGATCGCCAACGGCGATACAATCGGGATTTGGAGCCACGATCCTCGCACGGGCAAATGGAGTGGTGAAGGCCAAGGAAAAGTGACAGGGCCGGAAAGCAATGGTCATTTTAATGTCAGCTATCAGGCCAGCCATCTTTCTTATTGGAATATCGATTGGCACAACAGTGCTGTCTGTAACCCCAAAGTTTTGCTCAATTGGGACAGCCCGAATCGCGTTGGCGTAAGGGTCTCATTGCAATTTGAAGGCCAAGACTGGTATACCCCTTCGAATATCCTCTCAGACCCCGAAAACCAGCTTTTTAATGTCCCGATCAATAAACGCTTAAACTTTGTAGCCAAGTACAACGAGCAAGAACTGGGCAGCACCCAAGTCACACTTGATCAAGGCTGTGCAGATGTCACCCTGCAGCTTCAAACTGCCAATTTGCCAGCGATGCACCGTTTGCCTGTTGAATTGACGCTGTCGGGCCAAACCAGCTTTACCCGCCAGGAGCTCTCAGATATTGCCGATCAATTTGGCTTGGGCAGCGAAATAAAAACCAAGGTATTGAACTATACCCACCCAGCGGATCCCAACCTCCGCTTTCAATTTTCAGACAAAGCCCTGATCGATTTGGAGGGCCTCGGGGCTCAGCAGATTCGCGAATTAAAAAGTATGGTCGAGACCAAAATCCGCCCAACCACGTATCTCTACTACAAAAAAGCGGATCCTAATGATTGGGAGTATCAGTGGGTGATGTTTGAATCCGGCAAAGCGGAATTGTCTTTGGAAGACAATCAGAGCTATGAATTCTCAGGGGTCATTCTCTATAATGACCAATGGTACAACATTAACCAAACGGTCAAAGTGAGTCCTGAAATGAAAACACTGGTATTGGATATGCAAAATGCCCAATTGACGGTAAATGCGGTTCGCAGCTATTTATCGGGATTGGTCAAACCGTGAGCAGCAGGAACCAGCAGCTGTGAAAATCGCAGTTGCTCTCAACAGCCACCTGATCTCTGAACATGCCGCGCTCTACGCTTTGCGCTATGCTCAGAGTCTGGGGCTGGGAGTGGAACTCCTACACGTCAAAAACCCAGACGACCCGCTCAAAGAAGTCCAAGAGCGGGTCGCTCGCTTGCAAATAGAAGCCGGAAAATTGGGATTAATCCTGAGCTTTCGCCAATTAGAAGGCAAACCTGGCCCCAGCTTGGTCAAACAGATCCAAAGCCATTTTTACCACACTGTCTTTTGCTCAACCCGCGCACACCCGCCCCGGCTGTTTACCAACTCGGTCTCACAGTATTTGGTCAAATCCCGATTGCCTTCTCAATTGGTGGTGGTCAGAATCAACCGTGTGAATTCGGTCTACCACTGTGAACGCTTGGGGATCTTCGGCGGGCGAGGACAGCCCGATGTGCACCAAATGGCTTTGGGCATCGGGCTGGCTGCAGGCTATCAGGCCGAAATCCTCTTGGGAAACCCCCTGGAAATATCGCGCAGGGCATTGCAACATCTGGATTTCCAACAAACCCGTGAAGTCTTGCGCGCATCCGATCATGGTTTTCGCTCCCTGATCACCCTCTGCCAATTGGGTCGCGTTTCAGCTTCTGTGGCCCATATTCCCCGCGGCGAAGATGCCTTGGATTTCTTTTTGAGTCGAAAAATTTCACTTTTGGTGCTTTCGTCCCGCAAGCTTCCCCATCCCACCCGACACCTAATGTCTGACCCAGTTGAAAACCTCTTTCATCTCAGCCCTGTCAATTGCATGATTCTCTACCCCAAAGTCTGAAAAAGGCCCCCTATGAAATTGCATCAATTAACGATGGCCGAAGCCTTGCAACGTTTGGATTCCAGCCCTGAAGGGCTGAGTGAAACGCGGGCTCAGAAAAGATATGAAGAATTTGGGCCCAACCGCATTGCCGATCGGCCAGCCAAAAATTGGCTCAAAGCCTATTTGGCCCAATACCTGCAATTTTTTGCTCTGCTGCTCGAAGTGGCGTCAGGACTGGCTTTTATCGCCGACTTTTATGATCCCGGCCAGGGAAATAATATCTTGGCGTGGGCCATTCTGGGTGCTGTAGTGGTCAATGCCAGTTTTTCTTTTTGGCAGGAATTTAAAGCCGACAGAGCCATGGAAGCCCTGATGAAACTCATGCCCGCTTATAACCGTGTCTTGCGCTCTGGACGAGAACAAAAGATCGAAGCCGCAAAGATTGTGCCTGGAGATATTGTCTTACTGGAAGAAGGCGATCGCATTCCCGCTGATGCCATTCTGCTCGAATCCCATGCCTTGAGCATCAATTTATCTACCTTGAATGGCGAGTCCAATCCTGCAGAACGCCGTTTGGGACCCGATCCAAGCGAGCGAGAACTGGAAGCCCACAACATTGTCTTTGCGGGCACCACCGTGGTTTCGGGTATCGGCAAAGCGCTGGTTTTTGCCACAGGCGCGGCAACTGAATTTGGCAAAATAGCCACCCTCACCCGCGATGTGCAAAAATCGGTTTCGCCGATGCAAAAAGAGATCATGGGTATCACCCGAATTTTGACCCTGATCGCCTTTGCGATGGGAATTGTGTTTTTGGTCTTGGGCCTGCTTTCGGGCAAAGGCTGGTTGACGGCAGCCATTTTCGCGCTTTCGCTGATTGTCGCCAATGTCCCCGAAGGGCTGCTGCCCACCATCACCCTGGCGCTGTCAATGGCCAGCCAGCGCATGGCCAAACGCAATGCCCTGGTCAAAAATCTCGATGCAGTAGAGACCTTGGGCTCAGCGACCGTGATTTGCACCGACAAAACAGGCACCTTGACCCGCAACGAAATGACCCTCAAACATTTCTGGCTGCCAGGGGGTGAAACGATCGACCTGAGCGGGGAAGGCTATTTTGAAGCCGGGTCGTGGCAGACGGAAAACCCGCAAGCAGATACCGAAGCCCGACTACAGGCGCTTGTGATTGCTGCAGAAATGAACTTACATGCCCATATCGCAGAACAAGTGGCTCTGGGAGATCCGACCGAATTGGCCTTGCTCACAGCCGTTAGAAAAGTCCCACACCCAGCGCCTGGCTATCTGCGCACAGGCGAAATTCCGTTTAGCAGTGAACGCAAAATGATGTCGACCCTCTGCCAAGGAGTAGATTCAGAAGTAGACTCAGCAAAACAAAACTGGCTCTTTGCCAAAGGGGCACCCGAGGTCATTCTGGCGCTGTGCACCACCCAATTGGGCCGAGGAGGAGAACGCATAGTTTTGGGACCGGCAGAACGCGAGCGCGTTGTCCAAGCCGCTGAAGTTTTTGAGTCAAAGGCCTTTCGTGTACTGGCCTTGGCCCGTGGCAATGGCAGTGAAGAAAAAGACCTCACGCTGCTGGGTCTGGCTGCGATCATGGATTTGCCCCGCCCCGAAGTCGCGGATGCGATTCAGAGCTGTTATCAGGCCGGGATTCGCATTTTAATGATCACCGGTGACCACCCGCGCACGGCCCAAGCCCTGGCTCAAGAAATTGGCCTCAAGGTCGATAGTGTGATCACCGGCCGAGAATTGCGCACCCTGCCAGAGCGGGAATTGGCGCAAAAACTCAAAACGGAACATATCCTCTTTGCCCGCATGGAGAGCAGCCAAAAATTGTTAATTGCCTCGGTTTTGCAGCGCAATGGCGAGATTGTCGCCATGACCGGAGATGGGGTGAATGACGCGCCTGCCCTGCGCAAAGCAGATATTGGCATTGCCATGGGCATTGCCGGAACCGATGTGACCAAAGAAGCTGCAGACATGATTCTGCTCGATGATAATTTCAGGTCAATTGTGGCAGCCATCGAAGAGGGCCGCACGGTCTATTTTAATATTAAAAAATTCTGCACCTATCACCTGACCTCCAACGTGCCAGAGATTCTGCCGTATATCTTTTCGTTTTTCTTTAAAATCCCCCTGCCGCTCTCGGTGATCCAGATTCTCTCAATCGATCTGGCTTCTGATCTGATCCCCGGCATTGCTTTGGGCTCGGAACCCCCCGAAGCCAATATCATGAAGCGCCCACCGGTCAGCCGCCACGAAAAAATCCTCGATTGGGAGGTGTTTAAACGCGGCTATTTTATGAATGGGTTGATTGAAATTTCGGCGTCGATGTTTGCTTTTTTGGGATTTCTCTTTTTACATGGCTGGGTCTATGGCGATTTGAGCATCAGCAATTCCCATTTTCACAGACAGGCCATGACCATGACCCTGCTTGGGGCTGTCACCTGCCAGATGTTAAATGCCCTGACCCTGCGCTCTTATGAGTTTCCAATTTGGACCATCCGCTTCTTTTCCAATCCCTATTTGATTGGTGCCCTGGTCTTTGATCTGATTTGGATCTGGCTGCTCTTGAACCTGCCATTGATGCAATTGATTTTTAATACCGCAGCTGTGCCCTGGCAGGATCTCTGGCTGCTCTTGCCTTTTCCCATTTTGCTCTTGTTCACCCATGAGAGTTACAAGCTCTGGAAACGGCGCAAGAGCTGAATTTAAGCGCAGAAAGTCGTTATTAAA
>CAZRFI010000130.1:4715-12845 GCA_964598905.1 uncultured Candidatus Sericytochromatia bacterium
TTAAAAGCAAAGAGGCCTTGCTGCTGGCTGTCTATGCCCGTATCCGTGAAGAGGCCATGCATGATTATCTCAATGTCATGCAAACGGCGACAGGGCCTGCTCAAAAAGTTGAGTCACTGTTGCGGTTTGCCTTGGAGCAATTGGCCAAACAGCCGCTTTTTCAAAAATTGGAAAACGATCCCGAAGCTGACCTCTTTCGCCGAATTTTGGACTTCCCTGATAGCCAAGCAGAATTGGACCAGGCCTTGGCCATGTTAAGACAATTATTACAAGCGGGTATCGATGCCGGGGAACTGCGGCCAGATCTCGATCTCGAAGTCCTGCCGTTTATTTTGGGCTCACTTAAATTTTTGATGTTGCACCCCGACATGATCAGCGGCGATGGGCGCTTGCCCATTTCCCGGTATATCGATGGACTGGTGCAATTGACCATGCAAGGTCTTTTAAAAGGAGGTTCTCACGATGACTAAAGTCGCTATTGAACTTGAAAACCTGAGCAAAAATTTTGGCTCATTTAAAGCCGTCGAAAATCTCTCCTTGCAGGTTCAAAGCGGAGATGTCTTTGGCTTTATGGGACACAATGGCGCGGGCAAAACCACCACTTTGCACATGCTTTTGGGCCTGTTAAAACCCAGTTCGGGCCAGGCCCGTGTCTTGGGACTGGATATAGTCAAAGACACCCTCAAGATCCGCCGTCTCTGTGGTTTTTTACCCGCGAATTATAATCTGCCCAAAGACATGACTCCTCACAGTTTTTTGACGTATATCGCAGCCATGTTTGGAGAAGGAGGTCCGACCATCGAGGGTCGGATCGCTGAATTGCTCGAACGGTTTGGGCTGAGCGCTGTCGCAGACAAAAAGCTGGGGGGATTTTCAACCGGTATGAGCCAAAAAGTGGGATTGGCACAGGCACTGATCAATCAGCCCCGTCTGCTCTTTTTAGATGAACCCACAGCCGGCTTGGATCCCCTGGGCCGCCATGATTTATTAAAATACATCCAATCTCTGGCTCAAGACCAGGGGGTAACCGTGCTCTTCTCAACCCATATTCTCAGCGATATCGAGAGTATTTGCCAACATGTGGCCATTTTGCACCAAGGACACCTGCTCGCAAATGGCCCCCTGCAAGCCTTAAAAACGGCCCACAAATCCGAAAAAATGGATGATCTCTACCTCAAATTGGTCAAGGGGTCTCAAGATGAGAACCTCTGAGCCCATTTTGGACCTGCCCGAATTTAACTGGAGATGGCTCTGGCAAGAGTATCTCACCCTTTTGGGCAGTCGGCGCAGCAAAGGGGTTTTGGCTCTGTTTTTCATAGCCCTACTGGCCACCCCCTTTGTGCTGGAAAAACCGCCCGCTGAATTGGTGCATTTTATTGGGCAATGGCTGGGCATGGACAATGCCCGCTTTAAATTGGTGCTCTTTGCCTGGACCGATCTTTCGATGAATAAATTGGCCATACTTTCAGGTTTGGCATTGGCGAGTGGCCTGCTGGTAAGTGAACAGGCCCAAGGCCTGCTGACCTTGCTCAGAAGCAAACCCGTCGGTTTGGCGACGCTCTATGGCATCAAATTGCTGGCTGCGGTGGGGGTATTTGTGACCTGGTACACTCTGGTTTCGCTGCTTGCTCTGTGGAGCTATGCCTGGATCATTCCCGAATTCTCGCGTTTGGCTTTTTTGGCCTTGAGCCTGACCCACATTGGCGCGGGCGTCTTTTCTGTCTGTCTGTGTGGCTTGATGGCCCTCTGTTTTCAACGCCGTCTAAATGCCATGGTCACAGCCACTTTTTTGCTTTTTCTGCTGATCGGAACCGCTTTTTTGGGCTTTTACAACCCCCATTTGCTCTGGCTGGTGCAATTTAATCCTTTTTACCATGGTGTTTCGATTGTGACTCAAATTCAGGACTTAAGCGTCTGGGCCGTGCTGCAACGGATCTTGACCCTTTTGCTGTTTAATGGCGTACTGCTGGGCTTGGGCCTTTGGCGAGCGCAGGTCTTGGAAAAAAGGGAGGCCTTTTGATGAACCTATTGATGAACCGCATGATGCAATTGGAATTTCAAAAACAGCCCAAACGCTGGCAAGGAATATTGGTGAGTTTTAACCTTTTAACTGCTTTTTTGGTATCGTTCATTTTGCCCCAGATGCCCGAAAACATCTTCGCATTTTTGGCCCGTTTTTTCAAAATGAACAACCAAACGGAAATGATTCTGCTCAACGATTATTTGGGGCTGTATGTGGTGGTGTTCTGGGTCGCTTTTTTTGAATATTTGCGCATTTTTGTGATTCCAGCAGAAGAGGGTTACCTCCAGATCTTGCTTTCAAAACCCCTGACCAAGCGGCAATACCTTTTGAATACATTAATACCCGCCCTGAGCAGTGCTCTGGGTTGGGGACTGTTCTTGATGGCCGGCACAGGCCTGGGTATTGCTTTGATCAACGGTCTAAACGACTTTAAGCTCGGCAATTACCTGGCAATTTCTGGCATTTGTGTGGCCCTCGGTCTGTTGATGGGATTGTTAAGCCTGTTTTTATTGCTCTGGTTCAAAGACACGTATAATGCCATCTTGATTGGATTTGCCATCTGGCTGATTCCGATTCTGCCCTCTGCGCTGTTTATGTACCGCCCAGATGTCTTTGTGGCCAAGCCGTGGCTGAGTTGGCTATTGGTTTTTCCTGCCAATTTGATCTGGTTAGGTGATCAGAGTTGGCTGCTGGCATTGTGGTTGATTCCCATTTTGGGCCTGATCTCAACAGGGCTGGTTCTGCTGACTGCCGCTGTCTGGGAGTCCCAAGATCTGGCTTAAAACAGGCATGGTTTAAGTGGCGTCTGAAACCTGTTTGATTTGCTTTTCGAGCAAACGCATATCCGATTTGGCCTCTTGCAAAATCTGCAACAGGGCTTTTTTGTCGTTTTCTGGCAGATGCTGCCCGTTGTCCAAGGCTGTTTGGGTTTCGTTTATTACGGTTGTAACAGCGGCCATGCGGCTTTGCAATTGGCTGAGATTGAGATTCAACTCCCGTGTCTCGACATCGAGACGGTCGGGAGCTGGAGTGGCCACTTTCTGTTGCAATTCTTGGTGCAGCTTTTGCTTGCTGGCATCATGCTGGCGCAGATCGGTTTCGCTGTGTCCAAAATCAGCAAAGGCCTTGACGGCTGTGGCGGGCAAGCGCAATTCCTCTTGGCCCACACCTTTGCTTCCGAGGCTGACCGTCAGCTTCTCCAATTCAACCCCCTTGGATTGTAAGCTGCGCAAGGTTTGGCCAGTTTGGTGCAAGTTGGGCTGGTAATGCCCACTTTGGTCTGAGAGAATTTCGATTTGGCCTTTGGGGAACTGCGCTTCGAGCAGATTGTGCAAAATCTGGGGCAAAACCGCCTGTTTAAATGCGCCCAGGTCTTGGGCTTTACTTTTGGCAAACTGGGTCTGTAATTTACCAGTGAGGCCACTTAAAGGGGATTGTTGGGGATCTTTGGCAAAGACCTCATTGATTAAATCTGTGCGGGCTTGTTTCAAGTTTTGCAATTGGCTCTCTTGCTCAGGGCTGCGTGAGGGATTGCTTTCTGCTTTTTCAATCTGCTGATTGAGTTCGGGCAGACGATCGGCCTTAAATTGTTCAATAAAACGTCTTTCAACTTGGGTTTGGGCCGTTTTATTGAGCTGCTGGTTAAATTTTTGCAAATCCAAGGGCACATTGGCCTGATTAAAAGCAGTCGTTCCAAAAGCAGTCTGACGCTCTTCATGCGACATATACGGCGTGGTCGGAGCAATCACAAATTCCTTCTGCAGATCAGGCAATTGAGAACCTATCCGCAATTCGCCCCCACCACTGACATTTTCGCCATTGAGCAGGGTTGTGTGGTGGATTTTGGCGTCGCTGATCACGGTATGTCCATCGGGCAGAGTGAGATCCCGTTTGGTTTGATCCATGCTGTAGATTTCGCCCGATGGGCTCATGACAAAGATCAGGCGATTAAAGGGTTTTGCCCCCTTTTTCATCATTGCACCAGAGAGCCCAGGCTGGGTATCTGCCACCATGGGCCCAGCCTGGCCCAGCATTTTTTCGAGCTGTGGCAAAAGCTGCTTTTCTGCTTTGCCCAAGGCCTGTTTGGCTGCCTCTATTTTGTTTGCGGGAGCATGGGTCTGAACCAAGTTCTGATGGTGACTCCAAGCCTTGCCCAGCGGGACAAAAGCTTTGTGAAAAGCGGTTTGTTTGGCTTGAATTTGCTTGAGTTCTGTCTGCAAACTTTGGACCAGCGTTTTGTCGCGCAGAACTTCAGGTAAAGTCAGACGCCCTTCCAACTTGGTCGCTTGTTTGCCCAGATCTTCGTATTGTTTGAGCAAAGTGGTACTGGCCACGCCGTCATGAATATTGACCCGGTTGAGTACCTGGGTAATCTGGCTGCTGAAGAAGAGGGTTTCTTCTTTGTGGGAGACAAACGCTCGCTCCAATTGACTTTCAACTCCAGAAGCATGCGAATGAACCTCCCCAGTTTTTTTATAGGGATCCAAGCGCTCTTTTTGTTGATAATCACCTTTGACAGGATTGACGGTGAGCGAGACCAGATTGCGCACAACCTGGGGATGGGTACTGGCATCAAAATGGGCGGGTTTGGGAGCCTCAGTGGTGGTTCCTGTACGCTCATACTCCACGTGATTTTCACTGTTTGGTTCATCAAGCGGAAGTCCATCTCTGTCAGAGGTCACCTGGTAATTGGGATCGTGCTTCGCCGTCTCAACCCGCAATGGCCCAGGCTCTGGCTTCGAAGACTCAAAAATGGCGGTTTTATTATATCCTGGCAAGGTCTCAGTAGGCGTCTCTGAATGGCTTTCAGCCTCTTCATATTCTTCAGGATGGGGGCGTTGCTGTCCTCTTTCTTGCTCTTTAGACTGCTGCTGATCTTTGCCGCCTTCTTTTTGGCCTTCTTTTTGCCCCTCATTTTCACGTTCTTTGTCTCTCTCTTTTTCTGAGACATTTTCTGGATTGGGTTCAAGGGGCTTTTCTTGAGTAAGACTCTCCAGTTGCTGCACCCCAGAACGCTCTTCGCTTTTTTCGCTGGAAGACGTCTCTTCGCTTTCGTTTTCTTCCTCTGCGTTTTCGGCCTTTTTGGTTTTGATGGGTGCCTCTAGCTCAGACTCTGGGTTTGGACCCGTTGTCGGGGCCGCATGTTTGTTTAAAAGATTTAAACGGGGCTGATTACCAGTCTGTACCACACCTTTTTTCCAGATCGTCTGGGTTATGCTCTCTTGTTGATTGGAAGAAGAGAGCTGTTTGAGTTGTTGCAGATTTTTGTTCGCCACGGTGCGTTTGAGAAAAGCAGCAGGTTTGGCTGTAGAAGGTTGAACCGCACTTGGGGGAGTTGAAACAGGGGGCTTGGGAGCAAGAGGTTTGCTCGTAATCGGCTGTTGCTGAGGTGAGGGAGGAGGGGTGGGGCCAGTAATGGGCATAGGAAAATCTTCCTTTAAATTTGGTCGAGACAGTCTTGAATATAGGTCACTTTGTCAGTCATTTTTTCATAATGGTCAATCAGTGAAGCAACATCAATTCCCAGACCATCATATTCATCCAACAAATCTGCCAAAGCATCACAATCTTCCAGCACAGCATCAAAACGCGCTTGAGAGAACGAATCAGAAATTTCGCCATTGAGGCTGTCAAAGACACTGATTTGAAGCGTCAACCATTGAGAATGCTCTGCGATTGTCTCTTCGAGCTGAACCAAAGCCCAGGACTGATTGAGAAAATCCTGAGCACGTGCCAATAAAATAGCCAAGGGCCTCAGCATTTTTTGCAGTTCAGAACAATCTATTTCCACTTCAACAGCTTGAATTTGTGCTTGTAACTCACTTTGAAGGGTCACTAACTCGCGGTATTTGCGCTCCATTTGCGTCATTTTTACGCGCAAATTGGACACTTCAAAGGTCTGGGGGGGCAAGGTCGAAACCTGCTGAATTGCCGCTAGAATTTGCAATTCAACCTGATCGTAAAGGGCATCAAAATTGGGTTGTGCAAGATCAGGTAAAAAAACAGGCACAGAAACCGGGCGCTCTGATTTGCGGACCAATTGCATCAGCGTCTTGGTATCGGGATTCTCGGGTTCAAGTTCCAACGCTGCTTGCAGATAAGGCATCGCACCCGTATGATCGCCCAATAGCCAGAGCAAATAGCCCATACCAATATAAGCTTCGGTCTCGCGGTGATTGAGCCGCAAGGCTTCCATCAAATACGCGCAAGCCTCCGCCAAGAGTGACCGATCGGCAAACCCCTCTGCCTGAGCATCAGCCAAACACTCGAGACCACAGCGCAGTAAATCTGACGCCGTTTCAAGGCGCTCCTGAGAATTCTGTTCTGTCTTTTGATGGTAGATTTGAAGGGTGTTTAAATCCATGTCTCTATTTTACCAAAAGGCCCTTTCAACTATGACAATTTTTTGACAATTTCTGGAGATTCCCATTCGGCCAGCATGACAAACCAGCCGCCAGAGGTGAAGGTTTCAGCTATAATACAGCATCCTGTTTTGGAGGGCCCTGCCATGTCCGTCTATATTCTCTACCACGCCAATTGCCCCGATGGTTTTGGTGCCGCTTGGTCGGCCTGGAAAAAATTCGGCGCAAATGCCCATTATTTACCCGTCAAACACGGCCATGCCCTGCCCGAGATTCCTGACCATTCCGAAGTCTATATCTTGGATTTTGCCTACGATCGCAAAACCCTCGAAGCCCTGGCGCAGCGCTGCCAGCTGAAGGTCTTAGACCACCACAAAACGGCCTTGGCCGACCTCAAAGGTCTGCCTTTTGCCGAATTTGACATGCACCGCTCGGGTGCGGTGATGGCCTGGCAATATTTCCACCCCGAACAAGAAGTGCCACTTTTGCTGCAATATGTGCAAGATCAAGATATCTGGACCTGGGCCCTTCCCGATGCCAAAGCCATTTGCACAGCATTGGGGGTCTATCCCATGGACTTTGAAATCTGGAGTCAATTGGAGATCGAAACCCTGCGCCAAGAGGGCCACACCACGCTGCGCTACAAAGAACAATTGATCAGCAATTTGATGCAACGGGTGGATTGGGTTCGCATTCAGGGGCACCGGGTACCGGCTGTCAATACCCCGCTTTTCGCCTCAGAACTGGGCAATAGCCTGTGTTTAAAATACCCCGAAGCAGCCTTTGCCGTGGCTTATGCCGATCAAAACGGTCTGCGCAAATTTAGCCTGCGCTCAATCGGAGAATTTGACGTAAGTACAATCTGTCGGGCCTATGGCGGTGGCGGACACCGCAATGCCTCTGGTTTTGCCCTGCCATTGGACAAGGTCAAAGAGCATATTTTGAGCGGAGATTAAAGCATGGATTTGCGTGATTTTGGGACGAGCGGGCTGAAAGTAAGTCCTTTGGGCTTTGGCGCTGGTCAGATTGGGGGCACAGATCAAAGTGAAGCAGAGATCGAAAAGCTGCTGCATGGGGTGCTCGATTTGGGTATCAACCTGATAGATACCGCCAGGGGCTATGGCGAGTCTGAGGCCCGCATTGGCAAGTTCTTAAAGTCTCGCAGAGCGCAATGCCTGTACTCAACCAAAATTGGCTATGGCGTTCCTGGGTTTGCCGACTGGACGGGTGCAGGTATTACCGCCGGTATCGATTTTGCGCTTAAACTCATGCAAACAGACTGGTTGGATATTGTACACCTGCATTCCTGCCCGCTGGAGACCCTGCAAGCGGGAGCCGTAATCGAAGCCCTTCAAGCCGCAGTACAGGCAGGGAAAGTGCGTGTAATGGCCTACTCTGGCGAAAACGAGCCCCTGGCCTGGGCGATTCAATCGGGCTATTTTGGCAGCGTAATGACTTCGGTCAATCTCTGTGATCCGTATAGCCTACTGCAGCTCCTGCCCGAAGCACAAAAACGTGGTTTGGGGGTGATTGCCAAACGCCCCTTGGCCAATGCCTTTTGGCGTTTTAACAGCCAGCCCCAGGGCGATTATGCCGAAACCTATTGGCTGCGTTGGCAAAGTTTGGGTCTGTATTCAGATGATTTGCCAATGGCAGATCTGGCGATCCGTTTTTCGGCCTTTGCACCTGCCGTGAGCAGCTGTATCGTCGGCAGCCGCCAATTGGGGCATTTGCAGGCTTTAAAAA
>CAZRFI010000131.1:0-2903 GCA_964598905.1 uncultured Candidatus Sericytochromatia bacterium
ACCCGCCGCGAACGCACAGCGGATCAGAGCCAAACCACCTGGGGCAGAACCCGAATCGAAGCCCAGGCCCGCGCGCAGGACAAAACGGGCAAACAGCTTTCAGGCCAAGGCACTGTCAGTTATGAACCCGGAAAAATCACCACAGATTCTGTCAGTGATGTCTCCAAATTGGAATTTGGCAAAATTGAGGCCCAGGCCCAGGCCCAAATGTCTGGCCCTGGCATTCACAGCTCTCGGATCGAAGCCACGACCCAAATCGGCTCACTGGCAACGGTCAATCAACCCGGCCAAGAAGCTGAACTGGCCGTCACAGATCTGCAGACCCGGGGCCGAATCCAAATTGAGGGCCAAGGTCAGAGCACAGATCTGAAAGCGGGCGTCAATATTGCAGGCATCGAAACCAGTCCCGAAGAAGTCCGTCTGCGCCAAATGCAGATCGACGGAGAATACACGGGCTCTGGCACCCGCCAAGTCAAGGGCAGCAGCCAACAGGACAATGGCCAGTTCACAGTCAAGGCCGGCATTGGCGATATCCGCGTGGGCGATGACGAAGTTCGCATTCAAAATACCAGCCTGAATCTGAGTGCTGACGCCCAATTGCAGGAAAATGGAAAACGCTCAGCCAACCTGTCTGCTCAAATTCGCAACGGTCAAATGGACGATTTAAGGGCCAAAGACGGCAAAGTCACGGTAGCTCAGACCCAGGCCGAACTCTCGGGCACGATCAAAACCCCCAGCTCAGATATTCAGCTCAGCGGCACCCCCCGCATGACAGGCGTTCAGGCCCAAGATGGGGTGGTAACCGCCAAAGACCTCCAAGTTGATGGCATTCAGGGCAAGGTCAAAATTCGCATGGATAAATTCCGCGATATGCTCAAGGCCAGCCCCCAGGCTTTGGCGGTGATCAACCAAGTGGCCGCTCAATTTGGTCAAAAACCCGGTGAACTGTTTACCAATGACGCCATCAGCCTCTCTTTGGACAAAGCCCAATTGCGCAGCAGCCAGGGCTCTGCGGATGCCCTGCGCAACCCCAAAGATTTTTCAGGTCAATTGCGTGTGCCAGGTCTCAAAACCGCGATTGGCACCGCCGATTTGGACATCCAACTCAAACACCTGACCCTCAAAAGTGATGAAAAAGCCCCGCCCAAAGTGGATCTCTCCGGTCAGGCCCGATTTACCCCTCAACAGCCCGCGTTTAACCAATCAATCAACGAAATGCTGAAAAAACAATTCGCCCATTGGGGCCTGCCCAATTTGAATACCTCTGTGGAAATGATCAATGGCGAATTCCGGGTCAAAATCGACCGCTGGTTTGCCGATGGTCTGGTCAAAGCAGATTTTGAAGGCGATCGCATGATCATCGAACTCGACAAGGTCAAGCTGCTGCGTTTTATCAGTGCCAAAGGTTTGGTTACGGGTAAAGTGGCCTCTTCACTCGAAAACAACCTGATTGGCTTTGAGCGCAACGAGAACCGACTGAGCCTTTCGCTCAACGATCTGACTCAGGCGATCTTACACAAAGACAATTTGCAAATCCGCAAAGTCACCCTCGATCCCAATAACCAGTTTAAGATCGACTTTGCCTATACCGAAAGCCCCGAATACAACGCCGGGGCGCGCACCCGCCAGATCAACCAAGTTGAGACGACCCTGCTGCGCGATGCCTCGGGTAAAAAGCGCAGCAAAGACAAATTGGAAGATATGGTCGAAGATCTCGGCAGCGATACCAGCCGCAAACTCTTTCAACGGGCCAGTGTCTCCCAATTGCGCGAGATGCTCGAAGCCGTGGGCAACGATTACGACAATGTCTTGCGCAAAGCCCTCGAAACTGAAAGTGCCTGGCGCAATTACCCCGTTGAAAACCGCGCAGTGATGGCTGCCTATCTGGCCTCCAGCAAGGGTTTCCTCGAAGGGGTCGACAACAGCGAAAAGCGGCTGATCAAAGCCCTGGTGGCCTCACTGCAAGGCCAGGAATACCAACGCTTTCACCAGGCCCTGTCAGCAGATGAACTCAAGCGCATCAACGAATACGCCCATGCCGAGTTACAGGCCGCCTATCGGCGTATGCAAGGCAAATAGTCAGTCCACACTGCCGGGTCGGCGCAGAACCAGTTGATCCCCCACCTGAGCCCCCAGTTGGGCCTGGGCATCGCCCTGGTTGACAGAAATCTCGAGCAGATCACTGCTGCCCCAGAGGGCCACTAAGCTTTTGGGCGGAACGGCGGCATAAGTCGGCTCGATCTGCCCCAAACGGGCCGAGGCAATTTCAATTTCACAGGGCTGGGCCTGATGAACCGAGGCCTTCTGAGCCAAAAAATCCAACACTTGGCGGCGGGAAATATTGCTGATCAAATTGCCAAAATGGTCGTATAACACAACCTCACCCCGGATTTCGCTGGCGCTGACCTGTGGCTCGGGCCATTCAAAACAAAAAGGTTCAGCCAAGGGCGGCCCCAACTCAGAGGCCGGAACCCCCTGACAGAGATGGGCCGCAACTGGGGCAAAGATATCCCGGCCATGAAAGGTCGTACTGACTGGATCGAGGAAATAAGCCGGGTTCTCCAAGCGGTAGGCCGCCAAAGGAGGATGTTCGCGTAAAACATAGCTAAAGAGCCCATTGTCGGGCCCCACCAAGTAAAATTTTTCTGTCTGAATGCAAATGCCCGCCCGTTCACTGCCCACCCCCGGATCCACCACCCCCACCACCACGGTTTGGGCGGGAAAAAAAGACAGCGCAGTCATGAGCGTATACGCCCCCCAGCGGATATTGCCAGCGGGAATCCCGTGGGTGATGTCTAAAATCGCGGTATTGGTTGAGATCTGGCTGATCACCCCTTTGAGAATACCCGCATAGGCATCCTGATAGCCAAAATCTGTGAGCAGGGCAATACGTTGAGCAGACA
>CAZRFI010000131.1:3003-4939 GCA_964598905.1 uncultured Candidatus Sericytochromatia bacterium
GAGCAGACATAAACACAATCCCTTAGATTTTGTGATCAAACGAAGCCTGAGGCGGTTCTTCTTCCTCGGACAAAAGTGGGGTATGCCTCGTTGCTGAGGAAAGATCTGTCGCCTGCAGCTTGTGTGAAAAAACCGGAGCCATGGAGGGAAGCGGAGCCAAAGGGGGCATCACCGGCGGCATTCCAGTGGACGGTGGGGTCTTTTCAAGCTCAGCCAGGCTTGCCATCAGGCCTTGCAAATGGGTCGGCAATTGTTGCAAATAGCGTCTCAGGGCATCTGCACTTGTTTCAAAATGGGCAATCAACAGCTCGGGACGGGCGTTGAGTTGCAATCCCGTTTCGGGAGCCAGACTGACCTGTACCCCCATCTGGCCCGGCATCTGGGCCAGCAGAGCCTGGCGCAAAGGCAATTCCAGTGGTTTGAGCGGGGGGGTTTTGTGAATTTGACGGAGACAATGATTGGCAGCCTGAATCCAATCGACAAAATGCCGTTCAAGCCCAGCCCAATCCGGTGAGATCGGCCGAAAACTGACAGTCTCCAACCCCCAAGGATTAACCCCTAAGGGCTCAAGCTCTATTTCAGGCCCCGAAACATGCAAAAACCCTGCTGCATCCAGCCAGAGCGAGAGGCCCGTTTGCGCCTTGACCGCCTCAAAGAGAAGGGTCAATTCAGCCCGAACCTGACCCGGACGGTGCAGGGGAATAGCCCCCCAATCAAAGAGCTGCCCATTGAAGCGGAACTGTCCCAGGGCCAATTTTTCAACCCGCATCTGACCCGTTGGCGCCACCGCGGCCTGCTTGCCCTCGGGCAAATCCAGGGCCCGCAAAAGGGTGCCCTCTGGCCAGACGGGATCGGGCAAACGCTTCAGTTCAAGGGTCTGGTCAGGATAATGTGCTTTAAAGAGCAAATGGCCTTCGGGATCGATCCAGGCCGTCACGTTTGCAGAAGCCAAAGCTTGATTACACTGCTGCAAAACGGCTTCCCGCACGCGATTCAAATCAGGGAGAGGGGAATGGGTTTGCATGAGGGTTAAGTCAACGCCATTGAGGCTGTATCGCCCCCAAGCCGTCACCGGGGCCAGACCCGCAGTCTGGCCGGGATCGGTACTGGAAAGACCGGGCTTCAGGCCCAAATGGCAAAGCTGTGTCTGAGGGGGCAAAGGCAGAAGCAAAAGATCTTGGAGTTGTATGTTCCACCCCGCAAACTCAGGGGTGGCCTGGATGACCAATTGCACATCACTGCGCAGGGCCCGAAAGCCAAAGGGCTGCAAATCCAAATCCAGCAATGTGACTGCAAATTCCAATAAATGCCTTTCCAACACGCCTTCCGCAAAGGTTTGAAAGGGGGGAATTAACACCTCCACGCTCTGGTTTTGGCCTTCGGGGCCCGTGAGTGCAAATACCAAAAGGGGAAAGGCATAGCGGGTGGTGGGCAAGAGTTTGCTGAGTTTTTCGCCCTGAATTTGGGCTCTTTGGCCCTGAGCTGGGGCGCACAGCAGAGGCAAAGCCGAACGCAAAGAGGCCAGGTCTGAGGACATGTTTGGAACTTCCTCAGACAGAGACAAAGCCAAGGGGCTGGTCACATGAAAATCGGCCTGGGCAACAGTGCCAGTGGGCAAAGTGGCATAAAAAGCCTGGGTTTGCCTTTCCAACTCATTGAAAGCTATTTTGAGACTGATAAAAATATTGACGGGAGAAACCATCTCAAACGAAGGTCATCCTTGTTTAATCTTCCTGATAATCGCGGTACTTCCAAATAAAACGGCCCGCCATCGCAAGCGTAAAAATTATCGCAAAGGAGAGCCCAATGCCATATCCCTCACCGGGATTGCTGGAAAAATTGGAGCCAAAATAAAAGATCAGCAATTTGCCAAACATCAAAGGACACAAAGACATAATAAAGAAGTCTTTTAAATCCAGTTTGGATTTGCTATTTT
>CAZRFI010000131.1:5039-8141 GCA_964598905.1 uncultured Candidatus Sericytochromatia bacterium
AAAATGCCCAATTGGGTCAGATTGCCCCGAGCAGCCTCACAGCCATGGGAGAGTCCAATGCGCACAGCTACCTGCTGTCCTTCGATGTGATGAAAGGCAAAGTGAGTCATCATATCTTTGCCAAAATAATACTCACACTCCCCATTGCCTTCGTTGAGTGTTGCCAACAATTCTGAGGTAGAACTGTATTTTCGCTCGTTTGGGGATTTTTGCAAGGCCTTAATCACAACGGAATCCGCCAATAGGGCTTTGAGAATCTGAGCATCGGAAAAGAGCTGATTCAGGGATACGGCTTTGCTGGGCGCACGCAGATCTTTGACCTGGAATTCGCTCAAGCTCCCAGGGTGGGCGGTTTTCATACAGCCCCAATAACTCTCTTGGCGATAGCTCAAATAAGGCCCCACCCAAGAAAGCGGTGTCAGGCCCCATTCATATTCGCAGCGAAATTCGGGGTCGGGATCCAGTTTGGGCACAGGGGGAAAGAGAGAAACTGCGGGTTTGCTGCCTGTCTGCACACGCAGTTCACTTTCACTCCAGGTCAGTTTAAAACCTGCAGAGCTGCCACTCCAGAGCGTGGCCGGGGCAGCTCCCATCAACAACAGTGCACAAACAGAAGCAACCAAGATCTTTTTCATGGCTTTAGACCTTGTTCAACATCTGCAACCAGGGTGAGCTGTCTGAGCCGGCCCCACCTGTCAACTCGGCCACAGTCAGCCCCGCAGCTTCGACATCGGCATCATCAATGGCGCTGCAATTGTACGCCAAGCGGAAATAATTCAAGAGCCCCCGGCCCGTGGCGGCATCATCGAAGACGTCGCCACTGAGGGTGGCCTGGGCGGCTTTGGCGACAAAGTTTTTCAAGCGCAAAGTGGCAGCATCGAGTTCGGGCAAGAAGAAGTCAAAGAGGGTCGCATAACGGGTGATCAACTGAGCCGGATGCAGATCCCAGCCCTGGTAATAGGCATGGCGCAGCGAGTGACGGATATGGTCGGCATGCAGCCGCCAAGCCGCGTGAACGGCTGCCGTGTTTTCTTGAATTTGAATCGCGTTGAGGGGCTTTCCACCTGCCACTTCACGGTGCACGGGCACGGGCATAATATTGGTGGCGCCATCGGAGAGCATGACCCCAGTGCTGGCATAAGCCACCTGCATAATATGCCGCGAGAAATCGCAGGCGGGGTGGTCCATGGCCTGGTGTTTGGCGACAATGCTGCAACTGGCGGTATAGTCATAAGTGCCAAAATGCGCTCCCCGGCAACGGCCTGCAGCGGCATCCAACATGGCAGGCAACATCACGCCGCCGCCATCAAAATTGAACATCGATTGGGTGGTTTCAACCATGATCTCCAGGGGAATACTGCCCTGGGGCAAACCGTTTTCGGCCTCAATCCGCTCCAGCAATTGCACCAGTCCGGCGACCTGCTGGGGGGCTGTGACCTTGGGCAAAGTCACGACAAAGTTTTTGGGCAAATGGCCGCCGGTGAGGTCAATCAAGGCGCTCATAAACACATCCAATGTGCGCATGCTGCGGGCATGGAGCTGATCCGTCCAGGGCTTGATGCGAATGCCAATAAAGGGCGGCAAAATACCTTCGCTCATGCCTTTGGCGACTTCTTGAGCGTTGCGCACGGCATCGGCGTCTTCTTCGGCATCGGGGCGGTTGCCGTAGCCGTCTTCAAAGTCGATGCGGAAATCTTCGACCGCTTCGCGGGCCAGTTTTTCTTTGACACGTTCATAAATCGTCCAGGCCAACCAGGCATGGCGATTGTAGATTTTGGCCTGGGTGGGATGGGCGGCAATCGCCTCGGCAAGGGCTTCGGCTTCGTTCCAAGTGCTGGGCAAATACTGAGCACCCGTTAAACCAGCCGCTTGGGCCAGCACAGCAAAATTGGGGGCATAGGTATCGAGGGCTTTGAGCGAAAGCCCCCCCATTTTTTGGGCGGTATCGGCTTTAAAGAGCTGGGCCCCACCGTAGAGGGTTTGCACGGGCTGGCGGCCGACAATTACACCGGGATAACGCTGAGAAAAAGCGGCGTTGGCAAGAGCCAAAGGTTGAGAAACATGTTCAATCAAACTGGCGGGTAAAGAAGTGCGCATGAAAGCCTCCAGAGCATGAATTGCTGACTATGATACCACAGGAGTGGGGGGAGGTTTTAGGCGGGCAGGTATTAGGATTTAGGCAAAAACAGCTCGGCCAGCATACAGCGCAGACTGCCGCCCCCCACCCGTTCAATCGTGGGAATGGCAAAGGCCTTGAGGGTTGTGAATCTTTCCAATTGTGCAATTTGGCTGGGCAATAGTGCCTCCTTGGCCGTTTGCGACATCAGCAGACAGGGACCACTGGGGGTCTGCACCTGCAGCAAATTGCCCGCAAAGGCCTGTACCTGGCTCAGGCTTAATTCCACGCCGAACTGCTCTGAAGCAGCCCAGTTTTGCCGCAATTGCTGCGCCACGTCAGCTTGGGCAAAGCCCTCTGGGGCCCAGACCCAAAAACCCTGTCCCTGCGCCATTAAGACATTGGTGTGGTAGACCGGATGAAGTTGGCCATCCGGGCCTGGCAAGCGACAGGGCTCAAAGCAAAAAGCCGTGTAGCCAAGGATCTCGGCCCAGCGCGTCACCAGGGAGGCATCGCTGCGCTCAGACAGAGCAGCATAAGCCACACGCCGGGCATGATCGAGCACCAGACTGCCGGTGCCCTCTAAAAACAGTCCGGCTTCAGCCAGCCCAGACCAGTCCAATACCTGTTTGACCTCAAAGCCCCATTGACGCAGACGTTCAGGCAAATCCAAGCGCACTTCCCGGCGCCGCGAAGGGGCTTTCATGGGGTAATAGACCAGCCGTCCATCGGGGTGGGTACTGAACCAATTATTCGGAAAAATCGCATCGGGAGAGCCAGAGCTGTCACGCAAAACACAGACCTGCAAGTCCAGCGCTCTCAAGCCTTCAGCCACAGCATCAAATTCGGCCAAAGCGGCGAGGTGTTCCTTTTGCTCACCCGCTTGGGCCGCTTGATTCCCCTGCTGGGCAAAGGTATTGTCGGCATTCTCGGGATTATAGCCAAAGAGCTGGGGCCGCACCATTAAGAGGGCAGAGGCAAACATG
>CAZRFI010000131.1:8241-12790 GCA_964598905.1 uncultured Candidatus Sericytochromatia bacterium
GTTTTGCAATCGGCCACAGGGCCCATCTCTTCGGCCACGCTGAGCTTGAGTCCGCGCTCACGCATCAGCGCACAGAGAGCGGTTTGCTCTGCTGCTGGCGGCAGCATAAACTGAGTGGAGCTGATCATTGCCACACGCATATTCCAGAACAGCTCTTGGCCCCGTGCCAATTGGCCCAAACGGGTGTTCAAACTGTCGAGCCCGGCTTTGCCCTCGGCCCGTACCCGGCTGAGATCGGCATTGGCATTGGTATCGGGCACCAAGGCCCAATAATAGAGGCCCTGTTCGCGCCAGGTATACAGGCCCCAGCCTTTAAAAGCGGTGTCTCCTGCCGTGCCAGAAGCCACTGTGGGCGACGCAGTCGGTTGTTGGGCAGCGGGGGGCACGGGCAAAGGGGAGAAACAGGCACTGAGCAGGAGGAGAGAGGCAAACAGGAGATAGGTTTTGGGTCTTGGAAGAGAAGCAATCATGGGGCACCCCTTTTTCTTCAAGTTTAACGCTTGATCGGCACAGGTTCAAGCCAGGCTTGAAGCGTACACGCCGAAAACCAAACACGGCTTTAACCATAGGCGTATTCAGCGATCAGCAAAGTTTGGCCTGAACCGACATGCAGCAGACAGAGATAGACAAACTGCCCACCCTCTTGCAGTTTCAAACTGGCTGGATTGCCCCCTTTGCACCAGAGCGCCTCAGGTGACCCCTTAACCCCTGATGTATAGTCCGCAAAAGGCTGGGTGCCAAGCGGGACGGATTCAAGTTCAAAGCGGTGAATCAGCTGCTTTTCAAAGGCCGGGTTGCGGGCCAAAACCACATAGCCTTTGCGACTTGAAAGTGGGGCTTCAGATTGCAGAATCTGCACAGGCAGTCCCTGACGCGCCAAATGGGCGCTTAAATCCGCTGGCATGCCATTGTTGAGGCAGCCTGAAAGCAGAAGTATGCACACAGAGGCAAGGCATTTAAACATTACTTATGGAAAGTAACCACTGTTAAACGCAAATTTCACTCACGACAGGAGGAACCCATCCCAAACGGATAAGCTGATTCAAAGCAACTTCAATATGTGCGGGTTTAAATATTTTGCTTTTGCGCTCGTTCCACTCAGCAATATAGGCTTCAATTTCAGGCAGGGTCTTTAAAGGCGGCTGTGCAGAAACCATGCCCCAATGAACAGAAGACAAAAGCTCTAAGCCATAAGGAGAATCAAATCCAACAATCAATTCATTCACCCGCTGATAAGCCCCAAGTTCAACAGCTTCTTGAGCTAAAAATTGCTTTGCCGCTTGTGCCGTTCCCGGCAATAGGGCCAGATCACCATAGGGCTGACGACTGCCATCATAGCCCTGAGTAAAATGTCCTTCTAATACCTCGAGCACTTTATTGAGTTTTTCTGCATAAGGACCATAACGGGCCTGCTCAAAGTTTAAATTTAAAGGCTCACCTGCCGCTTGGAGAAAATACGCCAGTTTGTGGGCAACAAGCAGAACAAGGTCATCGTCTCCAAGCAGATATTGATCCATGAGGGCCAACAAAAGGGCGCGGGGACGGGTTAAATGGGGCAACCGTGTGTTGACAGGTCTTTGAGCAACATTTGGAACGGCTTGAGGTTCATACACCCTAATGTCTAATTTTTCAAGGGGAGAAAGAGCCTCTTCAATGAGAGGCTTGACGTCTAACCATTTCAGCCCCCCTAAACCACACCCTAAAGGAGGGATCGCGATAGAACGAATCCCCAATTGATGAATGATCCGAACCAAATCTCGCAAGCCACCGACAATATCTTCAAGTTTAGAATTTGCTTTCCAATGTCGCTTGGTGGGAAAATTGATAATATATTTCGGACCTGTCCAACTGCCTGTTTCATATACAAACATCTGCCCGGGCTGAATTGTTTGATTCTTGCAGGCTTTTTGATACTCTCGAAAATTTTCAGGAAAAGCCATTTTGAATTGAAGAGCAATGCCTTTCCCCATATAGCCAACACAATTGACTGTGTTAACGACAGCTTCGGTAGAAGCCTCAAGAAGGTTGCCTTCGACAAATTGGATCAAAATGGCACCTCCTTATATGTGTTATACAATTTTATCATAAGTATTCAGGCTGTTTCAGGATAAATCGTTTCTTGTGAAAACCCTTCTAATAATAGGCTTTGGGCCATATTTTTACAATTGGCTCAAATAGCATAGGATATTGCATCAGAGTTTGCCGAACTCGGCTCTTTGTGTTTGAATTATAAACAAAAATCCATTTGATACAGTCCCAAGGGCAAGACTGATACACTAAAAATTCAGCTTGTTTTCTCCGAGTAAGGTCTGGATCTTCTAATTTTTTCCATTGTTTAATTTTCACTGCATTCATATCGACACTTATCAGATCATCCAAACAATCAAACCAAGAGGTGAGACAGCTATTTCCCTGTCCATCTGAAAATAACCATTGGCAACCGGCCTGTACAATTTGCCCAATTGAACTCACCAGATAAATCAAGGGTTCTTGGCCCTCAGAGTAGCCATTAACAGTACCTTTCCAAAGCTTAAATAACATTGGCGAATGATATCCAAAATAAAAAGGAACGTAATCATGAAGAGTTCCTCCTGGCCCACAAGGAAGCTGATAACGGGCTCTACGGTCTTGAATTTCAACAGAATGAATGGTGCGATAGACAAGCCGATCAGAGGGGTTGTAATTAGGTGCATGCAACGCTTGTCTTTTGAGATATAGCTCCAAATTGTCGATATGAATCAAGCGATACAAATAAACTGATTCAGGTATTTGATTCATCATTTAATCCTAAGCCATTCAGCCGCACGGGTCGCCGAGATCAAATCTTCAGCCAGCGCGTGGTAACACAAACGCACAAAGCGTAGCGGCATTTCTTGTAAACCATTGCGAATGCCGGACTCCGAGTCCAGCTCTTCGGGTTCGAGAGGTTCGGGTTCGCGACCACGCCAAGTACGGGCTTTGGTCTGAAACAAACTGCTCAGGGTGCTCTCTTCAATGATTTCCAAATCCCGCAGCCGCACCAGCAGGGCAGCCGCACTGACGCGATAGATTTTTTTGAGCATCAGAATTTCTTGGGGGTTGATAAACCTGCGCCTGGGTCCCATTTCGTGGCGCAGATGGGCCGCAGGCATCAAAAGGGCACCAGCAATGCGCTGAGCGGCGCGTTCTTCTTCTTTTTCGCTCAGAGCCTGGGTGCTCATCAGGCGGTGGGCCAATTCATGTGCCAAAGTCAGGCGGCGTCGCTCCAAATTGTCTTTTTGATTGATCAAAATCACCGGCACAGATTGATCTGAATGCGTCAAACGCACATCGCAGGTCAAACCATGGACATTGGCAGGCAAATCCAGTAGTAAGATTTTCAGGCCTTTTTCTTCAAGCAATTCGGTTAAATTGGCGATCGGCTCTTGCCCCAATTGCCAGCGTTCACGGAGTTGTTCTGCCAATTTTTCAGCCGCCTGAACCGACACCACTGGCAGAGGAAAGCCTTCTGGCAACACCCAAGCGGTGCCCAAATTCAGGATTTTTTCGAGTTGCAGATAGGGCACCACTTTTTCAATCAGAATGGCTTCCACCTGGGAGCGTTCTTTGAGGGTGGTGCGGGCTTTTTTACGAAAGTCTACATTGGCAAAGCTCAATTCAGGGGCTTCTAAAAAGTAGCTGGGACTTACTTCCAAAGCCTGACACAAGGCCATCAAAACCGTCGAACTGGGCTGCATTTCATCGCGTTCGTATTTGCCAATGGCCTGAGCGCTGATCTGCCCCTGGAGCCGATCAGCCAATCCCCGCAGGGAAAGCCCAGATTTTTTGCGCGCTAATTTTAAACGTTCACCAAACATACACGACTCGGTTTACAAATTTTATATTTTATATAAATTGTAAACCTTTCAAGGCTGAAACATCAAGTCCGCTCAATCAGAAAGGAGCCAGATTCTTATCTTGTGCTACAACGGTTCCTGAAAGTGACAGAATTTCTTGACAGTCCGCCCTGAGTCAGTTACATTAGTGAGTAATCACTCACCGAAGAGAAACACCATGCCCAACACGCCCAGCGGCCCCAGCCTGGAAAGCCTCTACCCCAATTTTGAGAGTCTGCCTCCAGGACAACGGCGGATCCTGAGTGCCGCCCTGGAGCTTTTTGCCGAAAAAGGCTATGCCGCGACCTCAACCGGTGCGATCGCAAAAACAGCAGGTGTGGCCGAAGGACTGATCTTTAAACATTTTCGCAGTAAAAAAGAACTCTTGCTGCAATTGGCCCGCCCGCTACTGCTGGAGGTCTTTTTCCCGCTCAGTTTGCGCCGCATACAGGCCATCATGGCCCAAGAGCACTCCCATTTAAAAAGTCTGCTCGAAGCCCTGCTACGCGAGCGCTTGGCTTTTGTCAAACAACACCACCGCCTGTTGCGTCTGGTAATCCAAGAGATCTGGCTGCATCCTGAACTTTTGCAAAGCCTGCAAGAGCAGTTTGAAACCCAATTGCGTCCCGCCATTGAAGCCCAACTCAAGCGCTTTCAAGCCCGAGGCCAAATCCGTGAAATGCCCTTTGGCACCG
>CAZRFI010000132.1:0-12771 GCA_964598905.1 uncultured Candidatus Sericytochromatia bacterium
AAGCAGATCTTCGGGGCTGAGTTTGACCTGCCGGGTGGTGCGGTAAAACAGGCCAAAGCCCAAAGCCGCTTCCAAAGCGGCAATTCGGCGGCTGACCGTGGTTTTGGGCAGGCCAGGGCCTGGGCGGCCTGAATAAAGCTGCCTTTTTCAGCCACTTCGATAAAAATCGCCAGATCGTTGAGATTCAAGGTCATAAGGGGAGGGCCGGCTCACTTTGTTGGGTTGTTCCAAAAATGGAACTCTGAGTTGTGATTGTTTCATTGTGGCCTGTTGATTGCGCACAATCCAGATCACTTTCTCCTGGGATGGATATCCGATTTGCCGGCCACTTCTTTCTTGTTTGAATATGTCATTTTGAGGGGATCAACTGGTATTTTTTTTGACCTAAAATTTAGGTCAAATGACCGCTAATTATGTTATATTTTTTTTATGTTAGCTAAATTATTCGGAACCCAAACGGCAGGTTTTGTCCTGCTCCATCTTTTCCATTATGGCGAAGTCTATGCCAGAAGACTGGCCAGAGATCTGGATATATCCCTGTCATCTGTACAGAAGCAACTCCAAAAGTTCGAGGACGCGGGGGTGGTGGTCTCCAAGCTCATGGGAAGAACGCGCATTTATGTCTTTAATCAGAAGTCTCCCCTTACAAAGCCTTTGATGGAGCTTATTAACGTGGTTTATACCTCTATGAGTCTTTCCGACAAGGAGCAGTTATTCAAAACGCGTCAACGTCCGCGCAGACCTGGAAAGCCCGTTGTCGGCCGGTCAGAGTGAAATGCGTATCGACTTTGTCCATTGCACAGAAGAAGAACTTTGGCACTATGTTGCCGCTCATTTGGCAAAAGAAGGCATAGAAACCATTCTGGTAGGAGGTGCTGTTGTCTCCATCTATTCAAAAGGCGTGTATCGTTCTGGGGATTTGGACTTGGTGCTTGGGAGTATGTTTGTGAAAACACTTGACCAAGCCATGCAGAAAATCGGATTCAAAAAGAAGGGTCGTCATTTTGAACATCCAGAATGCCAACATCTCTTTGTTGAATTTCCGGGAAGCCCACCCCTTGGCATTGGCTCAGACTATACCATCAAACCCACAGAACTGATTGTTGATCATCACGTTATCAAAATTCTGTCTCCAACAGACTGTATCAAAGATCGACTCGCTTCTTTTATCTATTTCAATGATCGAGAAGGACTTGAACAAGCCCTGCTTGTGGCAAGAAGTCAGAACGTTGATATGGGTTCGATTCGGGATTGGTGCGAGAAAGAGGGGCATCCAGAGGCCTTTGTGAACTTTTCTCAGCAATTGCTTCAAAGCGATGAATAATCTCTTGGTCGTTGAGATTCAAGGACATGGGGAGGGCCTGCTCGCTTTGTTAGATTATCCCCAAAATGGAGCTCTGAGCTGTGCTCGCTATTTAGAGCCCTATGCCATGGTTTGGATTCACATGGCGATCAAAGGGGCTTTTGCGCCGGAAAAATCAGCGCCAGCAGCGCTTCACGCGTTTGATACTGTTGGCTTGCGGCTTCAATTTTTGTGGGGGTACTGAGCCCGTCTAAGCTGGCTGAGATCGACAAAACGGGAAAATTGGCATCTGTGATCAGATCGTTTTTGTCGGCCATCGCCCCACCGAGGGAATGACCTGCCAAAAACCATTTGAGCTGGGGCTCTTTTTTAGCGCATGACCAGGCCAGATTCGTTTTCAGGCCTGACTTTCGTTTAGAATAAGAACAACACCCCACAAAAGGAATCCGTATGTTTAAACAAATATTCCCACTTGCCCTCATTCTTGGTCTCAGTCTGACAGGCCCCGCTTGGTCTCAACCCAGGGGCGAAAACTTCGGCAAAATCGACTTCAACCGCGATGGCAAAGTCACCCTGCTCGAGATGCAGACCATCAGCCGTGATCGCTTTAAAAAGGCCGATACCAACCGCGATGGGTTTATTACCACCGATGAAGTGCTGGAGCTGATGCCTTTCTTTGTGCGCGGGCAGGCCCGGCAGCCCGTGGCCGATTACCTCAAAAAACAGGACAGCAACAAAGACGGCAAGGTCTCGCTTGAAGAGGTGCTCAGACATGCAACGCTGCGCTTTAAACGGATCGATACCAACAAAGACAATATCTTGACAGAGACCGAGTTTAAAGCGATTGCAGGCAAAATGGAAATGTGATTACCAGATCACTTCCATCATTGAGCAATTAATCCCACTGCCAATGCCCATCAGGGCCACGCGGTCACCGGCTTGAATCTCGCCCTGCTCGGCCACCTTGGCCAATGTAACAGGGATCGAGGCGGGTCCGACATTGCCAAATTCGGGGAAAATGCGGGGCACTTTTTCGTGGGGCACACCCAAGATCTCAGCGCATTTGCGCAGGTGTACTTCACCCACTTGGTGCATGATGTACTGGCGAAAGTCTTTTTTGTCCCAGTCCTGATCTGCTTTGGCGCGCTCATAGGTTTTGGCAGCCAAGGTCAGGCCCGACATCAGCAGGGTACTGGCATCGGTGGTCATATCGTGGTTCTGGCCCAGGCAGAGGCGACTGTGTTTGGTATCTGCCAAACTCACCCCGCCCAAAAAGCGGTGGCCGTCCGGGGCCAGGCGGGAATGGCCCAGTACCATGGCGACGCCGCCCGAACCGAGGGTCAAGGTCGCAAAACGGGCGCGGAAATAGTCTTCTTCAACGTCGGGGCCCTGTAGACGGGGCAAGGTATTTTCGACAATGTCCCGGCTGCTTTCGCCGCAGACCACCAGGGCGTAATCTATTTGATTGCGCTCGATCATATTGCCTGCAATCGTCATGGCGTTGAGAAAAGCCAGACAGGCATTGCCAATGTCAAAATTCAGGCATTCTGGGCGCAGACCCAAATTGCCGTGTACCAGAGCGGCCACGGAGGGTTCGATAAAGTCTTTGCTGACGGAGGTGCTGATCACGACACCCAGTTTCTCTTTGGAGAGGCCCGCGTTTTCCAGGGCTTGGCTGGCGGCCATGGTGGCGGCATCACTGGGCTGTACACCCGGATCCCAAAAGCGGCGTGCGCTGATACCAGTCAGGGCTTCTATCAAGTTGGGGCGCATGCCAAAGCGCAGGATATTGTCTTTTAATTGTTCTTCGATGCTGGCGGAGCTGATACGATGGGGGGCATCCACACAGCCCATCCCAATGATGGAGACGTTTTCGAAATACATGGCGGTTCCTTTATTCGGTGTTGGCCTCGCTGCGGAAATGGGAGAGAGGTGTGATCGGAGGCCGGGGCATTCCCGCTTTGGGCGGGCGGGGCAAAAGATCCCCCTTTCATTGTACTGGGCTCTTTCAAAGGCTGGAATAGCTTTGCTTCAAACTCGCGGCTATCAAGGCACCCAGGCTGGATGGGCTTCTGCAGCAGGGTTTTCGGTCAGTCGTTTTTCATTCTTGCCGTTGCTTTCGATGCGATAAATTTCGGGATTGCCATCGCGGGTGGAGACAAAGACCAGACTTTTTCCATCGAAAGACCAGGCAGGATCTGCCGTCCAGGCAGCATGGCGGGTGAGTTGTCTTTTTTCACCGCTTTCCAGATTCAGAATAAAAATTTCGGCTTTTTTTTCGGCCTGCATCACAAAAGCCAATTGCAAACCATCGGGAGACCAAGCGGGAGCCCGCAATTCTGGGGCACTGATGAGTGTCTGCCGCTGCCCGCCGGCAAGCGTGAGTACTTCCAAACTGGTTTGTTCGGCTTTTTGTTTGATCAGCGCCAGTTTTTTGCCATCGGGTGACCAAGCCGGTTCCCTCTCAGAGGCAGGATCTTTGCTGATGCGCTGACTGACACGGCTGCTGACATTCATCAAGTAGAGATCGTCTTGGCCCTCACGGTCACTGACAAAGATCAATTGCCGTCCATCCGGTGACCAAACCGGATCGCGCTCCCAGGCCAAATCCTGGGTCAGGCGACTGAGATTGCTGCCGTCCAACTCCAGGGTGTAGAGGTCGTCTTGGCCTTCGCGGCTGGAGACAAATGCCACCCGCTGTCCATCGGGGGCCACCGCCGGACTTTTGTCGATATCTGGGTAGCGGCTGAGATTTTGAAATGCGCGGGTTTGGAGATTGAGGTGGCAGATTTCCCAATTGCCCTCGCGGTTGGAGGCAAAGACCAGGGCTTGGCCAGCCGGTTTCTGTTGGGGATTGCAGGCCAGTAAGCCCGCGAGGCAGAGCCCGGCCATGAAGGTCTGAAACGATTTGAGCATGAAGGCTCCCTGCAGTATTGGATGGCTCACGAATTTAACTATATAATACCTGTCATGCAAGCGGAACCCCCTTCTCACTCTCTGTTCTCAGCCCGTTTAAAATCTTTGTGCCGCCGTGGAGCTTTGCTTTTGGCGGGTTTAAGTCTTTTGAGCGGTCTGGGTTGGGCAAGACCTGCGGATCCGATCAACCGGCCAGAAATTGCCCTGTTTATGCCGCGCGAGGCCGACGATACCTTTTGGTCGATGTTTCGCGACTTTACCCAGGCCGCTTGCAACGATTTGGGCATGGATTTGCGCGTCTATTATGCCCATGATGACCCGGCCACGGCGCTCAAACAGATCAAAGAGGCAACATCTGGGCCCAATCCCGTTCAGGGGCTTGTTTACCAGAACTTTAAACAGACCGGTCGCCAATTTTTGGAGATTGCCGAAAAGGCGCATGTGCCTTCGTTTATTATCGATACGGGGCTCGACGAAAGTGAGCGCAAGCGGGTGGGAAAACCCCGTGAAACCTTTCAGTATTGGCTCGGAGAGTTCTTACCCGAAAACGAAGAGGCGGGTTTTGACCTTGCCAATCGCCTGCTCGATCGTGCCTTGGCTCTGAAACAGGCCGACTTCCAGGCCAATCCCTTTGCCAAAATCCAGATCATTGGCCTCGCGGGAGAGAATCTCTCCAATGCCTCCAGTGATCGCATCAAAGGCCTGGGCATTGCTGCTCGGGGCCGCAAAGACACCCTTTTACAAGACATGATTCCCGCTTATTGGAACCGCGATCAGGCGCGGTTGCGCACCCGCCAATTACTGCAACAGGCTCCCCCCGGCAGCATTCAGGTGATCTGGGCCGCCAATGATCCCATGGCCCTGGGTGCCACCGACGCCCTCAAAGAGCTGGGGCTGAAACCTGGCAAAGATGTGGTCGCAGGGGGCGTAGACTGGACCGCTGAGGGATTACAAGCCGTTCAGGCCGGTGTACTTGATGCCACGGTCGGCGGGCATTTTATGCAGGGGGCTTGGGCCGCCGTGATGCTCTACGATTATTTTCAGGGCCAGGACTTTGCCAAAGAATCGGTGGAGATGCGTTTGCGTATGCAGATTTTGGACAAACAAAATATCGATACCTATCTGCAGTATTTCAGCAAGGGCAATTGGGAGCAGATCGACTTTCGCGCATTTTCAAAGGTCGCCAATCCCGCCCGCAAAAAATACAATTTTGGCCTGCAGGCCCTGTTAGAGCAATTACAGCAAAAATAGTCCGGCATTTTATGGTCCTATTTCACTACCCTGTTGGGCGGAAGCAGCTCTTTGTGTGAAATGCGGGTCTGCCAGAGGGTTTTGCCCTGGGTATTGTGGGTTTTGAGTTCCAGCACGCGCTCCCCGGCTGGGCCCGAAATCTGAAGGGTGCCAAAATTGCGCTCAACCACCAAGGAGCCGGGTATTCGCTCGGGCAAGACCTGCTCAGCTGGAAAGGGCGGAAAGGCTTTGCTGGTGAGCGGCGAGACCGTGTATTCGTAAAGTGGGTAGCTGCCGGGCCGCTCTTTTTTGAGCAATTCGCTGTGGTGGCGATCGCCACTGAGCAGCACGATGCCCGGAATTTTGCTGCTCTCCAGCCAGTTTAAAAAGGTGCTGTACTCCTGGCTATAGCTGTAAAAATTTTCGCTGGGGGTTTGGGTATTGAGCACCTGATTGCCAATCACAATGAATTTAAACGTGGCAGGGCTGCTTGAGAGGCTCTCTTTGAGCCATTGCCATTGAGCGGGCCCAAAGAAGGATTTCTGGGGGTCTTGGAGCTGGTTGGCGGCCCGAAATGAGCGGTTGTCGGTCAAGAAAAATTCGGCATCGCCCCATTCAAAGCGGGTATAAATGCCGTCTTGGTCTGTTTGGCCGTTGCCAGGATTCGGCCAATAGTGTTTAAACAGATCCATCACCTCGCTGCGCATGCGGTAGCTGCGGTCGGCGTCATTGCTGCCAAAATCGTGATCGTCCCAGATTGCGTAATGGGGCAACGCCGCCAGCAGGGGGCGGGCCTCAGGAAAGGCCCGCAATTGATGGTAGCGCCTTTCGAGACGCTCTTTGGAATAAAAATCTGGTTCACGCAGATAAATATTGTCCCCCATCCAGAGCATAAAGTCGGGTTGGGCCCTGCGAATCGATTCAAACACCTCATAATTGCCGCCCAGGGCATTGTAATTGGGCAAGTCAGAACTGGGATCGTTGAGGTAGACGCAGGAACCCAAGGCAAATTGAATATTCGGTGGCGCTGTGCGGTTGCGCCAGAGCGGCTGGGTGCGAAAGGTCGTGCCAAAGCCCATCGCTTCAATGCGGCCGTTGATCTCAACTTGGTATTTATAATCGGTTTGGGGCATCAGGCCCGTTAGCGGTACCTGCACACTCAAATAATGCTCAGGGGTGGTGGTGTAACTCTGGCTCCATTGGCCTTTTTTAGGTGAGTTTTGAGCCTGGACATAGACCCGCACCTGGGCGGGCGTGGCGGTTTGCACCCAGATCGTGGCCTGGGTCATTTCTGCCGGGCCGACCATCACAAAAAACGAACGGGGAAAGGGTTCGGGGGGCGTGAGGGCTTGGACGGGCAGGGGGGGCAACGCAGCCAGCAGGCTGGCACTGAGCAGCAGGGCAGAGAGGGTTTTGGGCAAGGTGTGAAACATGGATGAAATCCTTTCTGCCCACAGCTTAACAGGGATAGGTCTTAGGTGTTAGATGTTTGGAGAAGCAGCTGTCCTCTAAATTCAAACCCCTTCTTACCTAAGACCTGTCTCAAAACTTGACCTGCAAGCCGCCCCCCACACCAATCGTGCCAGGGTTGCTATAAGCACCGGCTTTGTCGCTGAAGATCTTCTCTTGCTGGGCCCCGAGATAGAGGTGGGCACTGTCGGTAATATTCAATCCAACACGTTGGTTGGTGCGCAGATGCACCCCTTCGGCGCTGGGAAAGATGTCGGCACCCGTGCCAAAAGAGAAACGCCCGGTCTGATAACTGGCCCCTGTTTTGATCCCACTGGTTTCGAGGTTATTGACCTGCTGAAAGAGGTATTGGCCACCGAGATAGGTCGAAAAGCCGCCCTGGGTATACGTTAAAGTTGTATTGGCGCCAATATTGGCATAAAAGCCCTTGCCGCCCATGCCATAGGCGGCGGCGGAGAGGAAGACATCGTTGTCTACAAAGATTTCGGATTTATATGTCAGGCCCTCAGCAATGCGGCCTTCGAAGTTTTGCGAGAGGCGCAAATTGGCTTTGGGCAGGCCGGTGAGCAGGTCTGAATCATAGCCATAACCCGCATTTACCCGTTGGCCCGCGTCACTTTCTTTTTTGTCGTTGAAGGCCGCAAAGGCCCCCGACAGTTGGCCCTGAACGGTGGTGCTGGTGCGGTGGTGATTGCCCAGATTGGCTTTAAATGGCGTGACTTTGCCTTCGATATTGACCCCCAGCAAAGTGGTGGGATTGGCTTCCCAGGTATTGGGGCCGACCACATGGGAGCCTTCGTTGGGGCGGTGCTGCGCGCCAAGCGAGACGCGGCCCCAATTGTCAAAATCGCCCCATTGGTACCCGGCTGCGATATATTTGGCGTTTTTGCCGGTGGGATCGCCAGGCATCTCACCCCGGATACCGGCTTTGATGCTCCAATGTTCACCCAGGGTCTTTTCGATTTCGACGCCGCGAATCTGGTCGACACTGATGCTGTCTTGGTGCTTGAGACGCAGACTCTCGTGGTAGAGCTGGTGACCGAGGGTATAATAAATATCTTTGACAGAGCCGTCTTGGCCCTTTTCGGGTGGGGTCCAGCCAAAGACCACTTTGGCTTCTGGGCGCAGGGCCAGCAGGGCTTCGCGCGGTGAAAGCGCCGGGCGTCCGAGCAATTTTGCAATGTCTTCGGGGGAATAATTGCGGCCATATTCCACAATGCCATAGCCTTTGCCAGGTTCGGCATAAGCCAAAATTGAATGGCTGGTGCGGCCTGCAACATACCCTACCTGCTGGGCAGTATAGCCATTTTGGCTGAGCACATAGGCCCCCAATTGGTGGATATCGCGGCAGACCCCGCTGAATTTGCTCAGGGTGTCCTCCGGGGCCATCGCACCCAAGGGGCCATCGCCGCCCAGGGCTTTGCCGCGTTCGCTGTCATAATTCACGGCATCGAGCAGGGCGGCGACCTGATCGGGGGTCTTGACCTTGCCCACCAAGCTATCGAGATTGCGCTCGCTGGTATCCACCGAAGCGGTTGAGGGATTCACGGTTAAGACCTGATCGGGTTTGCTGATACCGAGGGCCTGGGGGCCAGCCAAGAAGGGCTCCTGCGGGGTGGGGCCTTTTTTACGGGCTGGAGCCGTGCTTTCGGGCTCGACAAAAGCCAGACTGGTTTGCGAAGAGGGGGTGGCGCTGCTGAGGGGATCGAGTTTGACCTGGTTGGCCACAATCGCCTCAACCAGCTCATCTTGGGAAATTTGCGTATCACCATTGGCGTCTATCTTGGCCAATTGCTCGGGACTGAGTTGCAGCTGCTGCAGCTTTTGGTCGTTCAAGCGCAGGGGCTGCGCGGCATCGGGGATATATTGTTTGGCCAGATTCAAGGCCATTTGACGATCCATCATAAACAACTCCTTTGGGGCAACATTGCTTATTATAACATCGCCAGTTAAAGTCCCTCTCATGCTTAAAAAATGTGCACATTGACTCAGAAAAATAGAATTACTTATTCTTTATGTTTAATTAATCTCTTCTTATTTTTTATTGGTTTTTTTTGACGAAAATTGTATTTTGACTGTGTTTGAGTGAGTCGGCTGCATTAAAAATACTTTGTTTAAAACTTAATCTGGGTTTTACTCTTTTGGCTGCAAGTTTTGCGCTTTAGCAGCGGATAAATGCCCCTATACACAATCAAACAGGTGGGCACCATGACTCAAAAAGCTGCTGGTTATTATTGGATTTCACCAGAACTCTACGATCAGGATACAAAAATTATTGTTCAAAAGCGAAAATTGCTCGAAGCACATTGTAAACAGAAAAATCTTGTTTTTTTGGATCTTTCTGTGGATTTGGCCCTGGTCAAAAACCCGTTGGAACGCCCCGAACTCAAACAGCTATTGCAATCGCTGCAGCCGGGAGAATTTTTGCTGGTTGAAAGCATGTTGGATCTCGGTCGGCGCTTTAACGATGTCTACAGCATTCTCAAGCTCTTCCGCGACGGCTTGGTCAAAGGTGGGTTTATCAGCATCCGCGAAGAGATTTTTCTCGAGAGCAAAAATTGTCCCCCTTTATTTTTGGACATCTTGCCACGCATTCCCCAGCTCAAGCCTCACCACCGTGTACGGGTCATGCCTGTTGAGCGCACCCGTTCCGAACTTTCGCGCAACAATGGCGGGGCTTGCCCCTATGGCTACCAGATCAATGCCGTGAGCAATGAATACGAATGTCTGCCCGAAGAGGCCAAGGTGGTGGTCAAAATTTTTCGCGAGCGGGCAGCGGGACGCTCATTGCGCCAAATTGCACTTGGTCTGACCCATGCTGGGGTGCAAACCAAGCGTGGGGGCCGTTGGCAGGCCAATACGATCAAAACCATTCTCGAAAATATTTTTTATACGGGTTCGTACCAAACCCATTTTAAGCTCTTTGAAAATCACCACGCCCCGATCATTGACCGCGAACTCTATTACCGCGTCAATCACAGCGATTCCTTTGACGATATCGCCCTTTAAAGCTGGGCGTGGTTGAGTCTCTCACTGGTTTGCTCAGCCAGGTTTTGCAAAATCTCGGAAGACATGAACCAGGCCAATTCTCCTTTGGGTTCGTCTTGCAGCTGGTAAGACTGCAAACAGGCCATGGTACCTGTGTTGTAGTGAAAGGACACATCCCGGCGTCCAGTCAAAAGATAAGCGGTTAAATGCACAATAAAAGGTTGGTGACTGACCAGGAGAATTCTTTTTTCGGGCATATTTGCCAGAATTTTTTGAACATTGGTCAAAGAGGGACGGTCTCCCAGGGCGTCGCAAAACTCCAAAGGCGCACCCACAGGTGCATTGAGCAATTCAGCCGTTTGTCTTGCCCGCACCAGGGGGCTGGAGAGGATCTTGTCCCAGCGCGCGCCCAGCTGTTTGAGTCCGAGGGCCTGTTTGGCAATCTTGGCTTTGCCCTCCTCACTCAGGTGGCGGTCAAAATCGCTGAAGACCCCCGGTGCGCCGACATTGACGGCTTCACCGTGACGGGAAATATACAGGGTTTTCATGTTTGGGGCTCACTTTCAAGGGATTTGAGAATCTTCACAATGGCTGCCTGAAAGGCCTGAATATCTTCTGGCTGGGTATCAAAGGCACACATCCAGCGCACGATTGAAGCGGCTTCATCCCAGACATAAAAATAGAATTCTGCTTTGAGCGGGGCAATCAAGCCCACTGGGACTTTGGCAAAAACTGCGTTGCTCTCGACAGGCCAGGCGGGCTCTATCCCAGGCAAGGCAAACACCGCTTCGGCCAATTGCAGGGCCATGGCATTGGCGTGTTGGGCATTTTTGAGCCAGAGCTGCTCCTTTAAAAAGGGCAGCCACTGAGCGCTGACAAAGCGCATTTTGGAATTGAGCTGCATGGCCTGTTTGCGCAGATAGGGCATCTCTTTGGCCAAATCTGGATTTAAAAAGACCAGGGCCTCGGCATTGAGCAGGCCGTTTTTGGTACCACCAAAGCTGACCACATCGACGCCGGTCTCGCGCAAGAGGGTGGAAAAACGGCAATTCAGCGCAGCGGCGGCGTTGGAGATGCGCGCCCCATCGACATGCAAATACAGTCCCTGGGCATGGGCAAACTCTGCCAAGGCTTGAATCTCGGCCAAACTATACAAGGTGCCCACTTCCGTTGGCTGGGTGATAGAAATCATGCGGGGTTGCACCCGATGTTCATCACCCCGTCCACCGAGGACTGCAGCCACTTGTGCGACTTGCAATTTGCCGTCGGGTGTGTCGATGGGAATCAACTTACAGCCTGTAAAGCGTTCGGGGGCACCGCATTCATCGACCCAAAGATGGGCCAGACGGCTACAGACTACTGCTTCGAAGGGCCGCAGCAGGGCGGCGATCGCCAAAACATTGGCGGCGGTGCCTGTCAGCACCGGAAAGACGGCAACCTCTCCCAATTCGGCGATAAAAGCTGCTTCTGCAGCCTGGGTATAGGGGTCTTCGCCGTAGCCGAGTTCGTGTTCCTGATTGGCATTGGCCAGCGCTGCCAGAGCCTGTGGATGCAGACCTGCATTGTTGTCACTGGCAAAACTGCGTCGCATAACAGAACTCCCCTGCATTGATTGGGCTGTGAGATTGTTTTACAGGTTAACATATCTGAGGGGCAAACGCAGGTCAAAAGAAGATTTTCAGGCAAGCTGTCATCATAAATCTGCGATAAAATAAAAGAGTGAGTCCAATTTCGAACCTCCAAGGAGCGCTTGACAAGACACGATGGAAATTAAATCGGTTACACCGCAAACCCAGCGCTTTTTGGCCCGCATGGACTATAACCAAGACGATCAACTCAGCGCCCGAGAACTGGGTATCTTGGCCAAAATACCCTCCGCGCCGGGTATCGATCCCAAAGATTTGCTCACCATTCAAGCTGAATTGAAAAAAGCCAAAGGCCCCGAAACCCTCATTGTCTCTTTGGTAGATGAAGCCAGTCTGCCTCCGGGGTATAAGCCCCCCACCCCGATTTTTTCAGAAGCCCCCGCCCTTCGGCAAAGCTCAGGCACCGCCCGCAAAGCGCCATCCGTCTCTGCTGAAGCCGATTCGGCTCCCAGCGGTTCAAAAGAAGCTGACAAGAAAAAAGGCAAGCCGGGCCCCGCTGAAACCCAGCCCTTTAGCCTCAAAGCCACCCCCAAGATCCAGACCAAAGAAGCGGCAGCCACTCCCGGCGTGCCCACCCAACTCTTGCCCGGAGCCCCCCGTGAAGAGCAAGAAGTCACGGGCATGGACGTGCAGTCCACAGCCCAATTGGGTGATTTAAAGCTGCAAGGCACCAATAGTTTTAACGCCCAGGGTCAGCACAGCACCAGTAAGATCCGTGCTTCTTACCAAATGGCCCCATCTCTGGGGCTGTCTGTGGGTGTGGACACGGTCGAAGCCAAGGCGGCGGACCCCAAAAAAGCCACTCCGAAACCGGGTTCAGGCAAGACCAAAACACCCACAGTCCCAACCACGCCAGCTTCTTCCACGTCTGCTTTGCCAGCCCAACTCAATCTCAATGGCCAGGTGGACTTGGGCAAAGTCAAAGTCAATGCCAAAGGCCGCCTCAATACCGAGTCTTCTCTGGTTGACAATCTCAGCACGGGCGTTGAAATGGAACTGATCCCCGGTCATTCTCTCAAAGCAGATACCAGACCCGTCGCCGGTCCCAAGGGACAGGGTGTGAATTGGAGTTCGGTAGAGGTGGGCACCCAACACACTGTCTACGAAGGGTTGAGCCTGACCACCAAATTTAAACCGGGTGAAACCCAAAAACCCAATCAATACGGGGCGGGTTTCCGCTACAACCTGACCCAGGGTCTGAGTTTGGATGGTGAAGCC
>CAZRFI010000133.1:0-3853 GCA_964598905.1 uncultured Candidatus Sericytochromatia bacterium
GTCAGCCAATTTGCTCCCAGCCAACTTTGCTGATTCACCGGGCTTGCTGTACAGCCCAGAGAAAGCGAGGTGTTATACTGAAACATCTGAATTTTTACACAGGTGGCCCCCATGATTCGCATTCCGATTACCGATCTGCGCAGGCAGTATCACACCCTGGCAGAGGCTGTGCGCCCGGCGGTCGAAGAGGTCTTGGCTTCGGGCTGGTATATCAAAGGACCGGTTTTGCAGGCCTGTGAACAGGAATTGGCTGCTTATCTCGGTGTTAAATATGCAGTTGGCGTCAACTCTGGCACCGATGCCCTGATTCTGGCGCTCAAAGCGGCAGGCATTGGCGCGGGCGACAAAGTGATCACCACGGCCATGAGTTTTACCGCCACCGCTGAAGCCATCACACGCACTGGGGCCGAGGCCCTGTTTGTGGATATTTTGCCCGGCAGCGACAGTCTCAATCCCCATTTGCTCGAAGCCGCCCTGCAAAAGGGCGTCAAGGCCATTCTTCCTGTGCATTTACACGGCTATCCCTGTGATATGGACGCAATTAACGCGTTTGCCCAGCAACATGGCCTACAGGTGATCGAGGACTGTGCCCAGGCAATTGGGGCCACGTATCAAGGGGCAAAAGTGGGCAGTCTCGGCGATGCCGGCTGTTTTAGCTTTTTCCCGACCAAAAATCTGGGCTGTTATGGCGATGGCGGACTTGTGACGACCTCTTCTGAAGCCATTTATGCGCAGATGCTCGGCCTGCGTGAACATGGCATGGTGCGCAAAAATATCCAGGACTATACTGGCTTTAACTCCCGCTTAGATGCCGTTCAGGCCGCTGTGCTGCGGGTAAAATTGCCCTATCTCGATGGTTGGAACGCCCGGCGGCGCGCCTTGGCGGCCCATTACCAGACTCTTTTGGCGGGGGTGCCAGTCACATTGCCGCCTTTGGAGATCTCAGAGCAGACCTACAGCGTCTTTCACCACTATGCCCTGCGCATTCCTGGTGGGCGTTCACGCCGCGATCAGGTCATGGCTGAAATGGCCCAAGCGGGCTTTGAATGCCTGCCTTATTACCCCGTGGCCCAGCACCGTCAAACGGTGTATGCCGATAGCTGGCCCGAAAACACCTGTCCCGAAGCGGAGCTGGCGGCAGCCACAACACTGGCCTTGCCCCTTTTTCCTGAACTTTTAGAAAGTGAACAGGCTGAGATTGTCAGCGCCCTGAAACAGATTTTGGAGTAAAAACATGGCTGAACGTCCCTTTGATGGCTTTAAAAAAACCGGTCCCGATGCCGAACTCGAAGAGCGAATTGCTGCTCACTGTGAACGTTTTGGCATTTCGCCCCTGGAGGCCATACAGCTCTTTCCGGTCCTGGCCCGGCGCCAGTGGCTCAAGCGTTTTTTGGCCCACAGCCAGCTCTTCTTGCAAACCTTGGAAGTGCCAGGAGATATTGCCGAATTGGGGGTCTTTCGCGGCCTGGGCCTGATGACCTGGGCCAATTTATTGGAGGCCCACTGTGTCGGTGACCGCACCAAAACTGTCTATGGCTTTGACAATTGGCGGGGCTTTACCCAGATCGATGCCGCTGACGGCGCCCATTTTGACCAGACCCAGAAAGAGGTGGGCGGCTTTTCCCCTGAAGCCTTTTATGACGAATTGCAATCGGCGATTGGGATCTTTGACAGTGATCGCTTTGTGCCTTGGAAGGCCCGTGTCAAACTGATCGAAGGCAATCTTGAAACCACGGCCCCGGCCTTTGTGGCCGACAACCCCGGTGTGCGCTTTTCCTTGGTGCATTTTGACTGTGATTTGTATCAGCCCACGCGGGCAGCTTTGGAGGCCTTCTGGCCCAAACTCTCGCGGGGTGGCATCTTGCTCTTTGACGAATACGCGATCAAAGAGTGGCCGGGAGAGACCTTGGCCGTCGATGAATTTTTGGCGGACAAACCCGGTTTGCAGGTCAAAACCCTGCCTTGGACCAATGTGCCTGCGGGCTATTTGGTCAAACCATGAAATTTGAATTGGATTTTTTCCGGCAGCAGGGCTACCAGGTCTGTCGGGGTGTTTTAAACGCTTCAGAAATACAGGTCTTGCACGCCTTGCTGGCCCAAGCCCAAGCGCAGGCTTGCCTGCAATTGCAACGCGCACTTGAACTGCCAGAACTCTCAGATTTGGGAGCATTTATGTCGGCCTGTGAGCGTGAACCTGCGCGCTTTGAGGCCTTGCCTGCAGAAACGCGCCAGATCTTGGTTGGCCATTTTAGCCTGGAGACCCGTTTAGACCCTGTGCTCTGGACCATTCCCCGCAGTGTCGGCATTCAAGCGCTGTTGGCCGAGATCTTTCCTGGGCAACGTGTGGGCATGCACATGCCTCCCACTGCCCGTTTTGTTTTGCCCGGCCACCGCTGGTCGGGTGTGCCTGTACACCAAGATATTTCGTATAACCGCCATATGCAGGATTTTGTCACGATCTGGTTGCCACTGGTCCCCATTGATGCCCGCTGTGGCGGGGTGATTATTCACAAGGGCACAGGGGCCTTGCCAGAACAGCCTTTGCCTGCCGAGCCGGACAACCCTCACCGTCTTTTCTGGCAATCGGAGCTGCCTGATTTGGGCTATCCCCAGATTCAGCCTGAATTTGAGCCCGGTGATGTGCTCTTGCTCAACCCCTGGGTTTTGCATGCTTCAGCACCCAATCTCTCGGACTATACCCGTTTGAGTGTGGACTGTCGCTTTTTTACCGGAAGCAGTCAAAAACATTCCCTGGATTTGCAGCATTGGCAGGTGCTTGAGCCTTCGCCATGCTGATGCCCTTTCTGCTTTACGACCTGGTTTTGTGGCTGCTCTTCAGTCTGAGCCATGGTTTGGCTTTGGCTTGCGCTTGGGTGATTGGCCATTGGCTCTGCTTGCACCTGCCGCTGGTCGTGGTGGGGTTGCTTTTGCCCAGTCTGGGTTTGGTCTATCTCGCAGGGCTTTTGGCCCTGGTGCGCTTGCTGAGGCTGTTTTTGCCCCCCTTGGAAAGTGGCTACCATGTCGTGCCGGGCAGCAAGGGCTTTTATGTCTGGACCCTGCATTTTACGCTCAATCGCCTGATTTGGTTACACCCGATCAAAAACCTGATTCTCTACTCTGCGACCTTGCGCTGGCTGGCCTTTCGCGCTTTGGGCGGCAAAGTGGGGTTCTCGACCTCGATTTCTGCCGATGTCGACTTTGTCGATTTGCCCCTGATTGAAATCGGCGCAGACAGCTTAATTGGCTCCGGTTCGCTGCTGAGTGGGCATTTTATGAGTACCGAAAAATTGCATCTCGGGCCGATTCAGATTGGCAAAGCCGTGAATATTGGCGGCAATTGCCAGATTGGGCCCCATGTCAAAATTGGCGATGGCACTTGGATTGGGGCCGATTGCAGTGTGGCTCCGCTGGTCAGCATTGGCAAAAACTGCCGGATTGAGCCCCTTTCGGTTTTGCCACCGGGAACAGAACTGGCCGATGGTGAAAGCTGGCCGCAGTACTAAAAGAGAATGCTCAGGCAGGTCAGGGCCCCTTCGGCTTTACTCAGCTCGGAGGTGTCCATCCAGATCACGGAGCGCCCCAGGGCCTGTAGTTTCTCGGCGGTGCGGGGAAAGCCCTTTTGCACACAGAGTTGCCTGTCGATCCGCAGCAGATTGGCCGCAGCCGGTTCTTCGGGGGCGACTGTGATCAGTTCAAAACCTTGAAAAGCACTTGTATCCAGCCATTCGGGGTTGATCAGCAGGGTCTTGTCGTCGATGGCCGTGCAGGCCGATTTTAGGTGCAAGCTGGCCGCTGTTTCAACCGCTTTCACACGGTAGCCCAAGGGCTCAGCCCAGGTCTTTAAAGCCTGAAT
>CAZRFI010000133.1:3953-6924 GCA_964598905.1 uncultured Candidatus Sericytochromatia bacterium
GCTATTGCCCTTTTAAGCGCAGCGCGGCCTGCAAGATGTCAAGCGACCATTGGGTTTCTTTGTCCAGACTCAGGGCATTGCCATCCCGGAATGCATCATCGCTCCAGTCGATCATCTTTTTCAGGGTCTCAACTGAGAGTTTGTCCGCCAATTTTTTGGCGGCGTCGGGCTCCAGGCCTTTGAGCATATTTTCAATAAAATCATCGGACTTGATGCTCGTGCTGCTCCAGCGGCCCATGATATCGTTGATGGCGAGATCGGTGCCTGGACCATAGCTTTCTATCACCGTGGCCATGATTCTGCCGAGTTCTCCTCTGTCTTCGAGTTCGTCTGAGAGGCGCTGGGGGCCGTTCAAATTGGTTGTGCCCAGGCTGTCCACCAGAGGTTTGAGATCGCCGGTTTTGGCTGAGTCGCGCAGGATATCGTGGATCAGGGTTTCAGACTGGGCGGGGGTCCAATAGTCCATCAGATCGCGCATGATTGCCGACTTGGCGTCACGGCTGCCCAATTCTGCCAGGGCGCGGATATTCTGGACGTTTTTGTTAAAATCGCCCATGCCAAAGGTATCGCGCACGAAACCGGGCATTTTGGCGCCGGCTTTGGCTGAGAAATTATTCAAGGCACCCGCCATATATTGGATTGTGTCCAAAGAGAGTTTGCCTTTGAGTTTGTCTTTGCCCAGCGTCATGGCGGCATTCACAATTTCACCTTTGCGGGGGCCAAACCAGGAGTCCTGGCTGACGTTTTTAAAGGCCCTTTCGATCTGGCTGCGGTTGCCGCCTTCGAGCACCCAGCTCAGGGCTTCTCCGGCTTTGTTCACGTCTTTGATTTTGGTGATTTGGGCCGAGACGGTGTCCAACATGCGGCTGCGCGAAGTGCCCGCTGCGGGTGCCAAGCCTTGCCCGCCTTGCAAGAGCGTTTTGATGGCTTCAAAATCGTTGGATTCGGCAAAACGGGCCAAGAGTGCCTCGCGGCTGCCATCACCCAATTCCAGTTTGCTGTCGCGGGCCAGGGTGTTCCAACTCTTGCGCAATTTGTCGATCGGCATCTCGGCAATCAAGGCATTGAGATTGCTCTGCAGGGCTGCCCGATCGCCAGGGGCCATACTGCCTGCTTGGCGTTCCAGGCGTTCCAGTGTTTGGGCAAAGGCCTCGGGATTGCTGTTAAATGCTGCTTTGAGTTTGCTTTGGTCGGCACTGGCCAAAATAGAGGCCAGATCGCTGTCGGAGGAGCGTTGCATGATCTCCAGGGCATTGCGGTAATCGCCCACCTTGAGCAATTGTTGGATTTGTTGATTGCCCATTTGTGTACCTGCTGAAGCGGCCAATTTGAGCATGAAGTCGCGATCTTTGGGCGTTACCCAGCCTCGGTCGAGATTTTCGGTTAATTTTTTAACCAGGTCTTGGCCCAAATGTTCTTTGATGATGCCCAGGCCTTTTTCTTCGTTGCCGGGGCGGCTGGCAAAGTCCTGTATTTCGCGCATAAAGGCGCGGGTGATATTGTCATCTTGCACCAGATAACTTGAAAGCTCACGCACGGTTTTGCTGACCTGATCGGCATTTTCGCGGCTGCCGCCTTCGCTGGTGACCATCCAGGCCAAAACCTTGCCAGCGTCTTCGTTGGAGAGCTGTTTGGGAATCTCAGCACTCAGGTCTTTGCCATTCATGCGCAGATTGCTCATCAGCTCAGGCAATTTGCCCTCGTCTTTGGCCTGGCGGATCAGGCTCATGGCCATGTCTGGCGAGGTGCCTTTGTCGAGCAATTGGGCCACCATCTGGCCCCGCGTGGCGGGTGAGAGTGTTTGTAATTTGGGCAGCATGGCTTCGAGGGCTTTTTTTGCCTCGTCTTTGCTGGGCACGGCCAGGGTCTCAGCGGTACCGGGCGGTTTCTTAAAGTCGCCGTCTGCGGCTTCATCCAGCAAACGCACCATTTTGAGCTGGTCTGCTTCATTCAGATCTTTGAGCAATTTGTCCATATCGCGATCTTCGCGGTATTGGCGCATGCGCTCCAAGAAATTTTGGGTTGAAAAATCTGCAGGCGGCGGCGTCTCAACAGGTGGGACCACAGGCTCAACCGTGTCTGTATCGCTGGGAGGGGGAGCAACCGGCGGATCGCCACCGGGTGTCACGGGCGGTTCCTCTGAAACGGGGGGATTGGCTGTGACAGGTGGATTTGTTGTGACTGGCGGGTTTGTCGTGACGGGGGGGGCTGTGGTCACGGCATCTTCTTTTAAGAGCCAATCCACGATTTTGATAATCCGGTTGGCCTTGGCGACATCGGCATCGGTGATTGTGGTGTGGGTGAGATTGCCAGAGCCATTGCCACCTACCACTACGCCCCCAATCGTGGTTCCGGCATTATTGTTGATGCTGTTTTGTTGCTGTTGGGCAGCCTGGGCGACCAAACCACCTGCCAGGGCTTTGATCGCATTGAGATCCGCTTTGCTTTTCTCTGTGAGCTTGCCATCAGGCCCCTTTTGCCGCAGTGTTTGCAGCAGAATGCGCAAATTGGCAGCCGGATGGGGGGTGGGATCGAGATCATTGGCGGGGGGGGCTTTGTCATCGACGCCCATCAGCAGATCAAAGCGCATTTTATTTGCGTTGGGACCGTCGAGCTTGGCAAAATGCTCCGTTGCCAGCACCTGCATCACCGAACTTTTGAGCTGTAGTGATTCCCGGCCCCTTGAAACGCCATTGTATATTTTGACCAAAGCGGCTGAATTGTCTTTGTGGGGGCCGAGTAATTTGGCGATCGCCTGTGTTTTTTCTGTCGGTGAGCCATGTTCTAAAATCAGGGCCAACATTTTTCCCTGTTCGGGATCCGCAAATTTGCTGGCGTCGAGTTTGCTCATCAAATCGGTCAGTACTGCCTGTTTTTCTGAGGCGGGGGTATTTGCCGCCGCCAACTTCGCAGCCGTTGCCTCCAATGCTTTATCCGCGGCAGTCGCATCGGTTGGGGCTGCGTCAGTGGG
>CAZRFI010000133.1:7024-12598 GCA_964598905.1 uncultured Candidatus Sericytochromatia bacterium
TGCATCAGCTCCGGGCACCGGAATGTCTTCTTCTGGAGCAGGAACTGGGATGGGGGTTTCGGGGGGGGCAACAGCGGCGAGGGGATCGGTACCGAGTTGATCGACCAAATCGCTGAGTTTTTCCAACGCTTCGGGATCGCCAGGTTTGGCCTGCAGGGCTTCCAAGGCCTGTTTGAGCACTTTTTTGCTGTTTTCGGGGATTTCGTTTTTACCCAGCAGTTCTTGGGCTTTGTTTTGTACGGCTTCGCGCACTTTGCCGGTCTCTTGTTGTCGGTGCTCTTTGACCAGTTTCAGCAGCTCACTCATTTCATTGGCGGGAATATCCTGGGGTTTGGCCAACAGGCGATCGAGCATTTTTTCTGCGAGGGTGCCTTTGTCGGCAGCGAAGAGATTTTGGATCATGCCACTCTGGCTTAAACGGCTGGATTTTAGCACTTGGGGTGGGGAGGTCGTACCTGAGGCTGCCGGTTGGGTTGGGGTTTTAATCTGAAAACCCACAGGATCAAATTCACTGCTCTCCTTGGCGCTGCGGGCCAATTCGCTGACCACAGTCTGACTGTCTTGAACCTGGTTTTGCCCGTCTATGCTGCCATCGAGGGCATCGGCAATCATGCCTTCCACAGCTTTGAGTTGATCTGGGGTGGCTTGGGCCGGATCCGTTACCCCCATCTTTTGTAAGAATTCAGTTTGTAATTGTTTGTACTCGCTCGAATCCAAAACACCGGCTGAACCACCTGTTTTGATCTTGTCCTGAACCTGTTTTTCTAAATCCTGTTTGAGGCCGGGGTTGCTTTGAAGGTGGGCTCGAAAACTCACACCAAGTTGGGGGTTGACGGATGTCATAGTCGCTCCTGTTTATCTGGGTTTACAAGGTCTATTTGAAATGTGGGTCTGTTCATGGGGCTGTGCGCTTGAGCATATTTTCTAATATGCTTTTTAAACGGGCAGGGTCAGGGGGGCCTGAGCCCATATTGTCCAGCACATAGCGGGCAAATTCTTCCCGGCTGGGAATGGGCATGGGAATGCCCGTGGCCTGAGAATAGGCCTGAAACGTGCGGTTCATCAATTGCCAAGCTTGGTTAAATTGGGGATTGTCGATCAATTGTCTAACCAGCGCGGCGCGTTGACTGCCTTGGGCTCTGATTGAGGTGTCTCCGGCCTGACCTCCAGTTGTTCTCGCCCCACCGCTAGCGAGGGGGCTGATCAGAGAGGAGACAGAGGTCAGCGCTTCACTGACCCGGCGGGCAGCACTGCCCAATTGGCCCATGGCCCTGCCCATTTCTTCTTCCAAGCGCTGGGACTGCATCAAGGCATAGGTCAAGACACTGCTGGGGCTGACACTGCGCCCGGCGGCATTGCCATAGGTCACCGAGCGGACAAATTCAGGATCGTTTAACATGCCTTGAAAACCTTGGGGCAAATAGGCTTTAAAGCGATCTTCTTCAGACGGATTGAGGTATCCCTGGGCCCGCAATTTGGCCAAAGCCAGAATCACGGCCCGGCCCTGTATGGCCCGATCTCCGCTATAGCCCAAGGTCGATAGGTGGCCTTCCAAGGCTGTGACGGCTTGGTTGGGAATCGTGCTGTCTCCCAAGCTCTGCAGGCCGCCACTGACAAAGTCTTCTTCAAATTTGGCCATTTCATCGCGCAGCCCTTGGCGTTGCTCTTGGCTCAGATCTGTGCGGGCGAGTTGGGTCAAGACACTGTTGTAACGCCCTTGTAGATAGTCTAAGCTCCAGCCGCTTTCATTCGCTGCGGTGGGGGGCAGAGGGCTGTGTTCAATCGCTGCGGCGATCTCAGTTCGTTCGTCTGGCGAGGCATGCCCTGGCTCAGCCAGCGTTGCCGCCGCATGTTCAGACAGGCTTGCGACTTGGCGCAGAGCCGTATAGTCCCGATCCAATCGGGTTGCCAAGGCGGGACTAAAGCGAATGGGGTTTTGACCATAACCCAAAACCCGATCGAGCCCCGCTTTTACCTGTTCTTTGCTATAACCTGAATTTTCGGCCATACGCATAATTTCGCTGCTGTTATATGGATTGCCGTGTAAGCTGTTCATGACCAAAAATTTGAGCATCGAACGGCGCAAAAGCCGTTCGGGGTCATAGGTAAAGACCCGGCTCGATTCCGCAAAGTCTTCTTTGGCACTGATCGAACCATAGTCACTGGCGGCTGTGCGATCATCGTGCAAATGGTCGTGGGCATCGTGATTGCTCATGTGAAAGACACCAAATTGGGCTTGGCTGCCCTGATCCTGGTCAAAGAAACGGCCCCAATTGTCGAGCACCTGTAAATTGCCCTCTCTGTCGAGTTGGCGTTCCCACAAATGGCTGACTTCATGAGAGACCAATTGTTCGGCCATGTCCAGATTGCTGCCAGAATCCATCACATTGAACCAACTGCCGACCAGACGCTGGGCGGTTTCACTGTCAAAGACGCCGTTGGTCATGCCGCGAATCAAACGCAGATCTTCTTGAAGCGGGCCGGCTGTCTCTGTAGACACCTGTCGGCTGGGGGTGAGCAGGGTTTGCATATGGGTGGTCACATCCCGCAGAATCTGGGAAAACTGTCCAGGATTGGCTTCGAGGCGTTTAAACTGGGTCTCAAAAAATTGCAGCGATTCCAGGCGTTTGCCTGCAGGGATTTGTTTGTCGTCTTCGAGTCGCTCTTTGAGGGTATTTAACACCAGGGTCATTTGAAATTGGCGCACAGCGTCTTGGGTGCGATTGCCATAATAGCCATCGCTGGCCAAATTGGTGCGGGTGCCAAAGGAGCTGTGTTCGCGCATAAAGGTTTGTAATTGCGTGACCGTATGGGTTTGTTCCATGCGAGCGCCCACTTCGCGCAGAAGAGTCGGTCCGAGGCGATTGAGGGTGGCCACCAAATCGGCTGAATTGGGATTGCCATTGACTGCCACTTCTGCCAGAGGAGCGCGGCCCTCCATGACATTTTCTTGGCGGTTGAGAGCCCGGTAACGAATAATAAAATTGACGGCCTCTTGGAGCTTTTCAACACCCCCAAATCTTTGCACATAATCGCCCAATAATTTGCCTTTTAACTCAGTCAAATTCTCGGTATTGAGTCCGCGATCGCGCAATTCTCGCTCGGTATAAGTGGGCACCACATTGCCTTCAACACTGCGGGTCAATAAACTGACACTGCCAGCAATCTGGGAGACCACGCTGCGGGCCCCATCCCGTACGCCGCTGGTACTCAGGCTGACGCCGCCTGTATCTTGGTCGGCGTGAGCCAAAAACATCGATTGGTTGAGGGTCTCTAAAAAATTATTGGAAGAGCCGACCTGGGGTTCTCCGGTACGGGTAAAACTCAGGGGCTTGGGATGGCCGTCGGGGGTATTGCCCGAAGATCGGCCAATCACCGCCAGTTTTTCTGGCGAGCGCTCGTGGATCTCAAACAGGGCATTGTAAACCGACGAGAGCGAGGCTGCGTCCCAACGGCCGCCATTTTCTTTGAGTTCGGGGGCGGGAAAACCTGCGCGGCTAAACAGACCATTGAGTTCTGTGCGTAAGGTGCCTTCAAAGCCATCAGCAAGGGCCTTGTGCAGATCCGTTTGGTTGGGCGGGTTGCCATTATTGCTGCGTGGCAAAGCCAGCAAATTGGTTTTGGCTGCCTGCAAAATGGCCTGGACCTTGGCCGCTGGCAGATTGCGCATTTGGTATTGCAACATGCGAAATCCTGTAAAGCCCATGCCCTGGGCCAAGCTGTCGAGACGGGCCCTTTTTTCGGGGGGAATCACGGGCAAAAGGCTGGAATCCTCGCTGGCCATGGCGCGCAAAAGTGGCGCAACGTCTTCGAGATCGCTGAGCAGGGCCTGAACCTGGAGATCGGGGGCCAGGGCGACCGGGCTGTCAAAACCGGTGGGATTAAAGGGGGCATTGGCGTAGCGGCCTGTGTTGTCGGCGACAAGGGCCGCCTGATTGCCAGCTGGGGGGGGAGGGGTGTTGGCGGTCGCGCTCTCTGAGCCCTGTCGAAGAGGCGTGGTTGTTGGATTAGCTGGGGTAATAGGCCCTGTAAACGCAGGCAAAGAAAAACCCGTTTGAATCGGCCCCTGATTTCCTGGTGCTGTTAACGCCATGCCCACATCGCTCCCTTGACACTTGCCCTGTATTCTCTTTACCCAGCCAGCTTAAAAAAATAACGTGTCAATCTTCATTTTAACCGCAAATTTGGATCAGGTTTGGATTAAGTGAGGCTTTTTTCCAGTTTTTGGTACAGCATTTCGAGTTCTGCGGGCGGAGACATGCCCCATTCCCGTTCAAACGTCTCTTCCATTTGGGCCTGGATTTTTTTCAGGCGGCTCAGACTTTTGCGCATGGCCGCGATTTCCAAGAGCGCAGCAAAACCACTTTCACTGCAGGCGTCCTGGCTCAACAGCCGATTGGCGAGTTCTTCGGCCTGCTCGGGCTGTTGCTGTTGGCAGAGATAGGGAATGCACCATTGAATCAAGTCTCCCATGCGCCGCTCCAGGCCTTCGCGCTCAGCCAACCAATAGTCGGCAAAATCCAATTCGGGCAAAAAGGCCCCTTTGTACAGGGTCAAAGCCTCATTGGCGGCAGAATAGGCCTGCTCCACAGCGCTGTCTTTGAGCTTGAGCCATTGCTGGTAGGCCGAATTAAACAATTCCACGTCCCAAACGTATTCACAATGCCAATTAAAGCTATAACAGGCATCGTGGAAATGGATGTACTCCGAGGCCTGTTTGCCTTTGCGCTCGGGTTCGAGCACCTTGCGCAGCGAGTGGATATGCACATCCAATTGGCGCAGGGCCTGTTCCAATTCGTCGCTGCCCGAGAGCCAGTCGGCCAGACTCTCGCGGTGCAAACCGTGGGGATGAAAGAGCAGGTGTACGAGAATATGCCGGGCTTTTTTGCGCGGCCAATGGCTAACTGTCTCACCCTGCACCTCCAATTGGAAGCCCCCCAAAAGACTGAGCTTGAGGGGTTTGCCCGTGCTGCCTGCTCCCAAAACGGGTGCCGGGGAACGGGGCCTTTCCAATGTGAGCGTAGGGGACAAGGGCTCTGCCGGGACCAGGGCCTGCAATGCGGCGCGGGCTTCTCGCAGCAGGCTGAACGAACCCGAACTTTCGGCCCGCACCAAGACCTCCCGCAGCAGGGCAATGGCCTGCTCGGAATCACCCTGGCGCGAACAGGTCAGGGCCAAATTGAGCGAGGCGTGTAAATGTTCGAAGGTATTTTCTGCCAGCTGTTGCAGGGCCTCTTCGTGCAATTTGCGGGCACTGTCGTAAGCCTGATGAAAGCGCCAGAGCCGGGCTTCGACGTCGGCTATCAGGGGCACCATAAAATGCCAATTGAGCTGGCGAGAGGTGTCGCGCACCCGTTCCAAAATGTCTTTGCCCAATTTTAAGTCCAGGTGTTCGCCCAAAATACGCAAAAAGGTCAGATTCAGCCACATCATCGGCTGGGCGGCCAAAGATTGCGCGGCCACTTGGCTGAGAATATCTTCGGGCAGGTTGACCTCGTCGCCTTGCAGGGCGTCGAGAAAGGCCAGCATAATCGCCAATTCCAGCAACATTTGGGTGTTCTGGTCTGCTTCGGC
>CAZRFI010000134.1:0-12585 GCA_964598905.1 uncultured Candidatus Sericytochromatia bacterium
GGCGCATCGCGGTTGCTTGTAAAATAAAACGAGTTGCCATCAGCAGACCAAGCGGGATCCCCTTCATCCGCGGGGTGGTTGGTCAGGCGGGTGGTCTCGCCCCCCTGCGCTGAAATTTTAAAAATTTCGCCATTGAGCGGGGTGACTTCTTGGCGAAAGAGCAGGCTTTTGCCGTCGGGAGACCAGCGCGGCTGGCTCAGCCCGGTTTTGTCGAGAATTTTTTGGGCCTGCTGGGCCTGCAGATCTGCCACATAGAGTCCATCTTTGCCAATCACCGCCACCTTTTGGCCCTGGGGTGACCAGTCGGGATCCTGGGCATCGTTGGCAATCAGCGACAAATCTCCCCCGCTGATTTTTTGCATGGCCACAATCGGGCGTCCCTCTTGCAGGGTCATTTGCAGGGCCAAAAGCCCTTTGGGAAAAGGGGCCTGGCTGAGAATCAGCTGCAGATTTTCATTGTCTCGCGGCAAAGATTCCTGGCTGCGCCAGCTATAACCGGGTTTGCTGGCGCTGATCGTCAGGGTGCTCAGGCTGTCCGTGAGCACCTCAATTGAAAACTGGCCATGTAAATCCGTGCGAAAAAAGCGATCCTGACCATGCGATTCATCCGATGTGCGCGGCAGCAGCCCCGGAGATTGCAGTGTGACCAGGGCATCCACCAGCGGACGGCCTGTGTCGTCACTGACACTGCCACTGAGTTTGACCCGCACGGGAATCGGTTCCGGGGTTGCTGAAGGCAAAGGCAAGAGTTCTACAGGCGCAGTACCGGGGGAAGGTTGGGCAGGAGAGGGAGCGACTGGGGCAGATTCACAGGCAGAAAGCAGGGTTAGACTGAGCAGTAGCAGGAACGTTTTCATGATTGAACCTTTCAAGCTGGTGGAGTCATAATTTTGTACAGCGATCCATTTAGCCCTTCAAAAATATGATTTCTTTTCAGTTTAGTCCTTTTTCTCGCTCAACAAATAGCCTTGCAGGAGACGAAAACCTGCAGCCGTTGTATTATAAGCCTGAAGTTTGCTGCGCGGTTTATTCGGCAAAGTCATGGCGATAATTTCTAAATCCAACAGGGGTTTTAGCCATTTCTGGCGAAAGCGAGTGCGGTTTTTTTCTGGCGTTAAAGCCATTAAACCATGAATATCCAGAGGATTTTTGGCTCGCGTGAGCAGAGTAGCCAATATCTGAAATTGTGATTTTGGAAATACCGCATCAATAGTGTCAATAAGCTGATCTGTCCCATGATCTGTCCCATGATCTGTCCCATGATCTGCTTCTGGATGTACCGGCAAGACTGTCAAAAAATACGTGCCGTCTGCATCGGTTTCAAATACAGGATCCGGTGAGCCATTGCGGGCCATAGCTTTGCGAATTTTGGGAAAGCCAGTGCCCCGTCCTTCAGTCAGCTTGAGTTCTTTTAAAAAATCCCCGATGCGGCGGTTGCGGTAGTCTTTGGCCACCACACGTTCCCCTGAGGCCAAGCGCGCCTGATTCAAAGGAGGCAAAGGACCTGGCCAGCTTAAAATCTCGATTTGGTCAGGGCGGATATTGACCTCAATTGGGTTCTGGCGCTCGTATGATCGGTGATAGACCGCATTGGCCAAAGCCTCTTTGATCGCTGCCATCGGATAATTATAAAAACGCAGGGTTTCAATCTGACCTTGAATTTTACGCACTTCTTCAACAATAATCCGGCTTTCGATATATGCCAAAGCGTCTTTGAGCTGAGACTGAATGGGGCCACTGAAACGCTTTTCGCGAAAGCGATCGCCCACAGCGTCGTCGAAAATCACGACTTCAATGCAGGCCCCGCGAAACCAGCGCTGAGGGTCGGAGGAAAAGAGCAGCAGACCAATATTCACAGGCTTCAAATACTCTTCAGGTCCTCGGGCAATCTGCATCAGACGATAGAGTTCAGCCAAGGACAAGACGTGGGTCTGCTCAAACAAATCGCTACCCACCTCCTGTAAAAAGCTTTGAATCAGGCCCAGGCTTAAATCTTTGAGTTCGGCCTGATTCTGAATGCGATCATCAAAAGGCACGCGGGCCGTTTGTTCCAATAATTGCTGTTCTTCAACCACATTGGCCTGACAAGTGACAGAGTTTCTGCGAACAAAATAGGCCTTGTGCGATTTTTTGCTCAAGCTGACAGGTGCTTTATACGGGCGGGAATCCCCGCCAGGGGCCCAAATCACCAGAATCCACTGGCCTTGCAGGTATACTGGCTCCACCACCGGAGCAAAAAAAGGGCTGATCAATTGGCACAGACCCACCAGCTCTTTTTGAATTTTATCCAATTGGTTGCGATTTACACCTGCAGGCGGTAATACAGGCTGACCATCTTGCTCAGAAAGACCCACCACAATATAGCCACCGCCCCAATTGTGCAAATCATTGGCAAAAGCGCAGAGGGTATGGACCACCGATTCCGGATTCCAGCCGGTTTTGAACTCCAGACGTTCCCATTCCACAATTTGGCCTTTGAGCAAAGCATCCAAATTGAAGGGCAAAGGCATTACTTGTTCCCCAACGTTACAATTTTGTTGTGCGTACTTTGCTCCACCGCTGAGTTTGTCCTGCTTGAATTGAATTTTCTGTATGTATTTGTATGTAGTATACCTCTTTCTAAAAGCAGGTAACACAGGCTTCATTTTCAAATCAAGAAGCAAAAACTCAATCCCAAACGGTCATGGACTGCACCTGCACAGGCAAGACCCGGCGATGCAAATAGCTCTGAAGCTGTTCGCGGCCAACGCCCTGTTTGGTATAAACCAAATGCGCGGAGCCGATTTTTTCGGCAAAAACATCGGCAAAAATCTGGGCCTTTTCGCGGCTGCGGGCCAATAATCTGGGCAGGGGCAGCACCACCTGGCCCAAACTGCGCTGTCTGAGCTGCGGTGTTTGGCCCAGGCGCTGCAAAAGTTGAAAGTCAGGCAGGTCAATTTCGAGCAAATAGCGCTGCTCTTGTAAAGGCGCAAGAATTTCGCTCAGGGCCTGAGAAAAAAGCACCGTTTCTGTCGCCAGGGGGCTATCGAGCCACAAGCGCAAACTGCCATCGCTGCGTGAACTCAGGCGCAGCGCTTCGGCTCCCACAGTGAGGTACTCCGCCTGTTTGAGACTTTCTGCCAAGACCTGGCCCAAGCGCTCTAAAATGGCAGTCTCTGGGCTGGATTCTGCCAATTTGCCCTGTTTGGACAGGCCTAAATTCAACCAAAACAGTGCGCCCTCAGTCAGCAAAACCAGCCCCAACCACAGCGGCCAGATCGCCAGTCCGAAACCCATCAACAGGGCCAAACCCACACCGGCTTCAACACCGCGGACCAGACTTTGGTGGGTTTTTGCCGATTTGAGCTTGAGCTGTAAGACCTTTGCCCGTTTCAAATTATCCAGCGGCAATTGATTCAAACTGAGTGGCGGAGCCGAAATGGAACGCTGTTTCGTTTGACGCCTGGCGGGCAAAGCAGGCAGATTGTCAAGGGAAGGGGCCTTCAAACGCAATTGCAGGCCCGTTAAATCCCGGCATTTATACGCCTTGCCCACCCCCCAGCGCTCCCAAGCTTGGGTGCGCAGAGCGGAGCGTGCCAACATCTCAAGGTTGATCTCTTCCATCTCAAGCAGCAATTCAGCAGGATCACGGCGGGTAAAACGGCTGTGGACATGGCCCGGCCCTTTTTCGAGCAGGCCGTCTTCACTCAGCCCATAAAAACGCGAGTGTTTGGCATAAAAACGCATTAAATCGCGAAAGCCCCCTTCACACTCAGGCAAAAGAGCCACCACATCCCAATTATTCGCCACTTTTAATGGTTGTTCGGGATCCAGGCGCAAACTGCGACCGCGCACTTGGTTGACGGAGACAAAAGAGGTCACCACCGTCAGGTCGATCAGGGTATTTAAACTGCGGCAGTCCCAGCCCTCTCCCATCAAGCCACGGGTGCCAATCAGGCAATGGGTCAGCCCCCTTTCGAGCAGGTCGGTGACAAAGGTCAGATACAGGGCGCTGCGCCAATCCGAGCCTGTGCCATGTAATTGCACAAATTCTTCTGCACCGGACCCATGGGTCTCACAAGTCAAAACCGCGTTCAGGCCTTTTTCACTAAAAAGCCTTTCTGCCTCATCAAGCAAAACCGGCAGCAAGGCAGGGCTGCAGAGCAGGGTTTTGCCAGTCACCATCACAGGATTTAAAGCGCGCAGATCAGGCAAAGCGCTGAGAAAGCGCATCACGGCCAGGGCCCCCCCCGCTTCGGGGTTTAAAATACTGGCATTTGCTTTGCGTCCTGGGATGGAGGTCCGCTCAAAATCTGTCAGCACCAGCGCCCGCATGTGATTCCCCATCTGCCTGAATTCAGAGCTTAAGATCTGTTCAACGGCCCGCAATTTGGCCGAAGACAGCGCCAAAACCCGGTCAATCTCACCCTGCCTGGGCCGAAAGCGACCCTGCAGGTAGCGGTAGCCAAGTTCTTCAAGCGACTGGCTCACACGGGCCCAGAGATCCGGGGCCTCGGATTTTAAAACCTGATGGCCAAAAGCCCCCAACATTTCGACCAAATCTTCCAAGCGCAAGGCCTCTTCCATTTCGGGGCTCCAGGGCAGCCCCTCGGGATAAATCCCTTGGCTGTAGAGATAGCGCACCAAAGCAATGGTCAGATCGGGGGCTTTAAACAGCAATTCCCGTTTGTCTAAGGACTGGCCAGCAGCGTCTTGGGGGTATAAAAGCCACTCCTCGGCCCAAAATGAGAGCAAAGGCAGGCCTGTTTTGGGGGTGTCTTCCAACTCTTTCAACAAGGCATGCAAAGCAGTGTGGGCCCCGGTCACAAAGGCCGTTTCAGCTTCACTGGGCCGCACGAGATAAACCAAATCTTGATACGGCGCCAAGTGCCCCTCTTTGATCACAGCAGGGGTGGGCACCTCGTAATCGACTTCCCCCACCAAAGACAGGTAGACGCCAATCTCCTGTTCACGCCGGTCCACAGGTGGCGTGGCGGTCAGACCCACCACCACAGCGTCTGGCACCTGTTTCAAAAAATGTTGAATCGCCGCCGCCCAATGGGCCATTAAATGATGGCACTCATCCAGCAACAGGGTGCGGTAATCGCGTTCTGCCAAGTCGGCAAAGAGCTGTTCGACCTGGGGGTGCAAAAGGGACTCTTCGCGGCCTTTGACACTAAAGGCTTGGTACGTCAGGCTCAGAATCGGGGGGTCGTTTGCGATTAAAGTATCCACGATCACCCGTTCCAAAGCCAAATCATCTGTGGCTTCGAGGTCAACACTCAGCGCTTGGAATTTGTTGACCCATTGGGCCTGAATCAAGCTGGTGGGTGAAAGAATCACCGTCTTTTGACCCAATCTGCGGGCCAATTCCAGTCCCATTAGGGTTTTGCCACTGCCAGGTGGGGCCACCAAATGCAATTGGCGTTCACCTGCGGCGTGTTTTTGAATTAAGGTCTTGATCGCCTCACGCTGATAGGGGTGAAACGCCACTGCCAGCTCCAGGCTTTGAAATAGATTCAGGTGCATAGGGCCATGTTACACTACTGCAGGCTCGCTCAACAGACCTGAGTTCAGAGCTATTTTAGATATATTCAGCCAATAAAACACGGGCGAGGGGAGATTCAGATGGAGTTTGATTTAATCATCCGCGGTGGAAAAATTGTCGATGGCACAGGCCAGCCAGCCTTTTCGGCTGATCTGGGCGTCAAAGAGGGGAAAATCGTAGCGATTGGCAACGTCGAGGGCCGTGCACCCCAAGTCATTGATGCCCAAGGCGCCCTGGTCACCCCCGGCTTTGTGGATATTCACACCCATTATGATGGCCAAATTTCCTGGGATGCAGATATGGCTCCCTCATCGTTACATGGCGTGACCACCGCTGTGATGGGCTCCTGTGGCGTGGGTTTTGCCCCCTGCCGCGCCAGTGACCGGGAACGCCTGATTCAGCTGATGGAAGGGGTCGAAGACATTCCCGGTTCGGCCCTGGCCGAAGGTCTGCCTTGGACCTGGGAAAGTTTTCCCGAATATATGGATGCCCTCGAAGCCATGCCCCACAGCATCGACTTTTGTGCGATGTTGACCCACGATCCCCTGCGGGTCTATGTGATGGGAGACCGGGCCGTTCACGATTTGCCCGCCAACCCAGAAGAAATTGAACAGATGCGGGCCCTGCTGCGTGAGGGCCTGGATGCAGGTGCCGTGGGTTTTTCGACCGGCCGCAGCGACAATCACCGCTCGGCCAGTGGCGCACATACGCCGGCAGCCCAAGCCGACGACAACGAATTAACGGGCCTGGTCAAAGCCTTTCAGGGCCTAAATCATGGAGTGATTCAAGCCGTGAGCGATTTTGACATGCCCGAAGGTGACAGCCATTTTGATCGCGAATTTGACCTGATCCAGCGCATGGGCGAGGTTTCGGGTCATCCCGTCTCGGTTTCGTTGATGCAACGTGACCAATCGCCGAACCAATGGAAGTGGATCATGGCACGGGCCGAGAAAGCCCAGGCAGCGGGCCTGAATTTTAAATTCCAGGTTGGTGCAAGGGCCATTGGCGTTTTGTTGGGTCTGGAGGCGACCTTTCAGCCCTTTATGGGCTTTCCCTCTTACAAAGCGATCAGCGCTTTGCCCCTGGCCGAGCGCGTGGCCAAAATGCAAGACCCCGCTTTTAAAGCCCAGTTATTGACCGAAAAATCTGAGCCCGTGGCCGGGGATGGCAGTTCAATTCCCCCTTTGGCGGATTTGCTCTTGGCCCAAATGGACCTCTTTGGGATGCGCATGTTTACCTTGGGTGAAGATCCCGACTATGAACCTTCGATGGCCAATAGCATTGGCATGAAAGCCAAACAGCGCGGCGAAAGTGTTTTAAGCGGTCTCTACGATGCCCTGCTCGAAGACCAGGGTCACGCCCTGATCTATTTCCCCCTTTACAATTATGGCGAAGGCAATCTCAACAATCTCTACACAATGTTGCGCCACCCCCAGGCTTTGCCAGGTCTGGGCGATGGCGGGGCTCACGTCGGCACCATCTGCGATGCCAGCTTTCCGACCTTTTTGCTCACCCATTGGGCCCGCGATCGCCAGGGCGAGAAATTCCAATTGGAAGAAGTGATTGCGATGCAGACCCTGCGCAATGCACAATTTATTGGCTTACACGATCGTGGCAGCTTGGAGCTGGGCAAAAAAGCGGATATTAACGTGATTGACTTTGAAAATCTGCGGCTGCACCCGCCGTATTTGGTCGCCGATTTGCCTGCGGGTGGCAAACGCCTGATGCAGAAGGCAACAGGCTACCGTGCCACGATTGTCAGTGGCGAAGTCATCGCTGAGAACGGTGAATTGACAGGCAATTACCCAGGCAAATTGGTGAGGTTCAGGTCATGAAAACCACGCCTTTCCCCGGCTTTCGCTATGTGCCCCGAACCGGGGTGATCTATGTGATGAACCGCGCACGCGAACTCGGTTTTAATTTTGACAATCCAGACTGGGCCAATCTGGGCCAAGGTGCGCCTGAGACTGGCGAATTGCCAGGTGCGCCCGAGCGTGTGACCCAGGTGAATATGAACTGGGAAACCCAAGAGTACACCCCCGTTCCGGGTCTGAGAGAACTGCGGCAAAAAGTGGCCCATTTTTACAATAGCATTTACCGCCAAGGCAAAACCTCGCAGTATACCTGGGAAAACGTCTGCATCTCCGGCGGGGGCCGCCAGGGCCTGACCCGCATTGCCGCCGCCCTGGGAGAGATCAATGTCGGGCATTTTATCCCCGATTACACGGCGTATGAAGAGATGTTACATACCTTCAAAGGCTTTATTCCGATCCCAATTGTGCTCAAAGAGAAACACCAGTTTAAGCTCTCCCGGACCCACCTCCAAGAGGCCATCCAGGGCATGGGCCTGGGTGCTGTGCTGTTTAGCAATCCCTGTAATCCAACTGGACAGGTGATAGAGGGGCCCGAATTACAATCCTGGATTGAACTCTTCCGCGAAGAAGAGGTGGTCGGCATCATGGACGAATTTTATTCCCATTATCTCTACAACGATCTCAATCCCGACCAACCACACATGGTTTCAGCAGCAGCCTTTGTCGAGGATGTCGATCTAGACCCCGTGGTGATCATCGACGGCCTGACCAAAAACTGGCGCTATCCCGGCTGGCGTGTGAGCTGGACCCTGGCCCCCAAAGCTGTCGTCAACTTAATTGCCAGCGCGGGCTCATATCTCGATGGCGGGGCCAACCACCCGCTGCAAAAAAAGGCAATAGAGCTGCTGGAACCGGCCTTGGCGATTCAAGAGACCCAGGCGATTCAAAAGAGTTTCAGTGCCAAACGGGAATACGCCCTGCGCCGGGTGCGCGAGCTGGGCATCCAAATTGCAGCAGAGCCTGAAGGCAGTTTTTATCTTTGGGCCAATCTCGAAAACCTGCCCGCAGGCATCAACGATGGGCTGGCCTTTTTTGAAGAGGGCCTCAAAGAAAAAGTGATCACGGTGCCAGGGGTCTTTTTTGATGTAAACCCCGGCAAACGGCGGCGTTCGCAGAAATTCAGGAATTACACCCGCATCAGCTTTGGGCCTGAGATGGCAAAGGTACAACAGGGCATGGATGCGATTGAGCGGGTCGTGCGGAAGTATTCATAGATGTTCCCCTCGACTCCACTCAGGGTACTTTCGACTTCGCTAAAACCTAATTTTCCCCGCAAGAAACACCCACAAATTGGGCATAATAGACATAGACCGTTCTCATACCACATCTTAGAAAGTAATTTTTCATGGCAGATTTTCGTCTTGGTAGCCACGACCGGGGCATGCTCGATCGCACAGATACCCTCAAAGCCCAACGCACACCTTTAAAAACCAACCTGAGTGCCGCAGAGGCAGAGGCCTTTGCCCGCAGCCATGGTGGCTCAGAAATGCTGCTCAAGACGACCAGTGGCACCTACAATGTCTATGCAGTGAGCACCTCTGAAGCAGGCAAAGCGATCAAAGGTTCTGACTTTGAAGATGGCACGGCAGACATCTCACTCACCCCCCAAGACGTGGCCAAACTCGGCGGCACCAAAGCCTATTTGCAAACCGACGACGGCACCCTGCGCACCCTCGAAATCGCAGGCATTCAGCTCGACAATCTGGACCAAAGTCTGATCCGCGCCGACCTGAGTGTCAATATCCAAGACAAAGACGGGATCGAGAGCAAGTCGGCACGGGATATTACGGGCACCCTTAGCGGCAAAGTGGTGATCGATCGTGCCATGATCGAATGGGCGCTGGCTCAAGCGGAAAAAGAAACAGGACTGAAATTTACCCTGACAGACAACCCTCGCGACCAGAGTTATAAGATCAACGCCAGTTATGGAGTGGGCCTGGGCAGTATCACAATCAAACCCACGGGCACGGGCCTGAAAGTCGAAGTCGGAGGCTTGGCAGGTGGGCTGGCCGACGCTGGCGATTGGCTGGGCAAAAAACTGGGTTATGATCCCCAACAGGCCGTAGACAAATTGATCCGCCAACACCTTGGCGCCAATCTCGGTCTCAAAGTCGAAAGTCAGTCCCTGACAGAATATTCGCTGGCACCCGATCTCAAAAACAATCCGCTGATGCGCGAAATTCCGCTTTCGGGCCAGACCCGTTTTAAAGTCGAAGAACTCAAGCTCAATGCCAGCCAGGGCAATGGCTTTCGCATCGATACCCAGGGCAATCTCGAACTCAATTTTAGCAATGCCCAGGTGATTGGTTCAACCGACAGCAAAGCCCCTGCAGCAACCACCGACCGTGAAGGTGCCGACGCCCTGAACTTAAAAGTGCAGGCCCAATTGGGCAACGACTTCACATCTCAGCTCACGGGTGAAGCTGGAATCAAGGTCAATGTCACCCAAGCAGAACAAGCGGGACTCAAGAGCCGCATCAAAGAGTTTACGGGCCAAGAAATTGGCGCGGGAGGCCAATTTGAAGTCAGCGGCGTGCGTTTTTCTGCTCAGGCTGATGCCCAGGGCAAAATCACCAAAATGGATCAGACCCTTGGCCAACTCAAATTTGAGCGTTTGGCCCTCGATGCCCAAGGTGTTCAAGTTGATCTCAGTGCCCAGAACGGCGTTTTGCAGGGTGAACTCAAAGAGGGCAAATACCGGCTTGATGCCGAAGATATCACCCTCAAAGGCAGTGTTACCACGCCCCAGGGCAAATTAAACATTTCACAACTTCAGCTCTCTGGCGAGTTGGCCGTAGACCCCGCCCAACCACAAAAATTGAATTTCACCATTCCGACAGGCGAAAATATCCGCTATTCAGGCCAATTTACCCCCACGGGCCAGAGCCAGGGTGTCAAAATCCAGAATCTCAATGTTGGCCCTGCCCAGTTTAATTTAGATGCAGGCCAAGGCAAATTGACGGTCTCAGCCCAAGGCCAAACGACCCCCCGTATCAGCCTGGGCTCGCTGACCATGCCCGAGGCCTCTTTCCGCAATTTGCAGGTCACTGGCCCCATGCAAGCGGATCTCAACCGTGGCACCTTGTCGCTGCAGGCCCGCAGCCTCTCGCTTACGGGCAAAGTGGGCCCCCTCGATCTCACCCGCTTGAGTGGCTCGGGCAATCTCAATTGGGATCCCGCCAAGGGTCTGGAAATCACCAAAGCCACTGTTTCAGCCCAGGGCAAATTGGGTGAACTCGAAGTCAAACAACTCAAAGGCTCTGGCAATATTTCGGTCTCCCCCAGTGGGCAAGTGCGTTTCAGCAGCACCCGCGATCTCAGCCTGCAAACGGGCTCAGGTTTAAGCGTGCGCGGCAATCTGGCACTGGACTATACCCCCGGCCAGGTTCAGGTTGAAACAACGTCCAAAAATCCGGTCTTGATTGACTATACCGACCCAGCCCAAGGCATTGACCTGAAAAGCCTCGCTTATAGCGGCCGCATGGTCTTTAGCGAAAATTCGGGTGAACTCAAATTCTCAAGTCACCCAGACAAACCCCTGGAACTCAAAAGCGGCAGTATTTCAGGTGTGGCCCTCCAAGACCTAAGCCTGAGCAATGGTCAGATTTCGGTACAGACCCAAGGCGGAAAATTTGTGGCTGAGCCCTTGCCAGGCCAGAGCTTGAGCCTGAATGGCAAAATACAGGGAATCACCTTAAAAGAGTTAAGTTCTCAAGGCCCGATCAAATTTGATCCCACCAAGCAGAGCATCGCCTGGGATCAGCCTGTTTCCGCCAGTTTGCCCAGTCAGGGTATCGATCAGCTTTCAACAGAGGGCCCGGTTGAGATCAGCCAAGATGCCCAGGGCCGTTTGCATTTCCGCAGCCCGGGTGGCACAATCAGCCTGAAAATGGGTCAACTCAATCTCTCCAATTTTAAAGTTGAAGGTGAAGCTGTGCTCGACCCGCGTTCGGGCCAACTCAGTTTCAGCGGCTTAGACGGTGGCCAAGGTCTCAAACTCGATGGCACCCTCAATGGCTATCCGATCAAGGCTGAATCTTCTGGCCAATTACATATCCAACACACAGCCAAAGGGGTGGAGTTGACAGGCGAAAAGCTCAAGCTCAATGGCCTCGTGGATGGATTTACCATGCAAAGCCCCGAAGGGGCCAGCGGCAAGGTGCTGATCACACCCGACGGCGGGATAGACTTAAAAGAGCTGAACTTTGATGTGACCATCGACGATATGCAATTGCAAAACCGCAATGGCCTGTTTAAGACCACGCCCCAAGGCTTTGAGATCAACCTCTCGGGGGATATCAACGCCAAACAGGAGCAACTGCTGCGGTTTCTGCAAAAATTTTCTGGTCGCCAGGACATTGGCAAACAGGCCCAAGACGGTATCAAACAGGCCATGGGTCAATTGCAAAACCATTTTGGCACCTTTGACAAAGCAGATATTCACTACGAAAATATGGTGATTCGCTTTGACAAAAACTTCCAGTTTCAGGGCTTTGAAGTCCTCAAAGACACCCGCATCGACAATGCGCAAGTGAACCTGAGTTTGGGCCGAAAACCCGAAAAGGTCAATATTGGCGAGTTGCATTGGCGGGCCGAAGCTGAAGCGGACAGCAAAGGCTTCCGGGTCAAAGATGGGGATATTGAATTCAGCTTGAATCAAAATATCCGCGACTATATCGACCGCACTGTGACTCAGCAATTGAGTGATGCGGGTCTGAAAGATGTGGATCTGGAGGTCAGTCCCAGCGGCGAGATCTCAATCAAAAATGCAACTTACGAAGTGCGGGCAAAAGGCCGTTCAGGCAACAATGGCACAGAAATCGACATTCCCTTGCTCTCACGGCTGTTTAAAAAGCCCAAAAAAGTCATGAATATCTCAGCAAAATTGGATATCACCCCCCGCATCGAAAACAACCAATTGGTGGTTGAACTCGATAACCTCAAGCTCAAAGGCCTGCTGGCCCAGATTATCAACTCAGCCATTGATGGCGAAGACAAAGTCGCCGACCAAATGGCCACGCAATTGCGGGCAGAAGACATCAAATTCGAGCGCAAAGACGGCGAATCGCTGTTTCGCCTCGATCTCAATGATCTGCTCAAAAAGCAAATGGATCCCAATATCAATCTGACTTCAGCCGAGTTGTCGCCCGAGGGCAAAGTCAGAGTGGGGTATACCTACGGGCA
>CAZRFI010000135.1:0-12492 GCA_964598905.1 uncultured Candidatus Sericytochromatia bacterium
AGACATCATCGCGAATGGTTTGAGACCAGATATCTTCATTTTCAGTCAGGTTTGTAACACCAGCCATAAATTGGAAATGCCCCATCGTCTGCTGAATTTCGACTTTATCATTTCCGACTGTTGACCATTTAAAATGAAATAAGCTCATTGCTGATTTTTCCACCGCGCAATTATTTCGTCACAAAATGGATCCTCTTTTTGCATGGGATAGCCATGATAAGAACCTATCTGAGCAGACTCTAATTGGGCCTCAAGGGGGACAGGTTCATCCTGAAAAACCAAGACTGACCAAATATTCTTAGGCCAATTGCCTTCCATACGGGCACTTATAAGGCCATATTTAATGCTCTCTTGAAGCAATTCCAGCGCCTTTTCTTTCTTGAATACTTCAACGACATCACAAAGTGATTTTCCAGCTCTGGGAACACTTGGCGGTGTTAAATTGAAATCACCTGGATTTTTTTTATGTTCAGGATTTCCACCATATTTCACACGGCTAGAAAGATCTGAAAGCCAGGGATCTGAAGAGACATCAAGATCCGCTAATCTTCGCTTGGGATTAAACTTATGATTGCGTTTTTTCGTAATAGATTACTTCCCTCATTATAACTCAGTCACTCCGCGATTCAGACTTATCTGAGTAATCGCACTTATTTCTATGGGACGGGGTTTTCGGGTTTAAGCTTGGCCTCTTTTTGTTTGCGCACCGCACTCAACGAGACCACTTTATTTTGGGTCGCGAGATGTTCATGTAAGGCTGTCAATAGCTCGTGTTTAAGCGAATGCAGAAGTCCGTCTAAGAGGCTTTCCCATTGGCGGGGATGGGTTTCGGTCATCAGGTTTTCCATCGTGCCCGCCAGCGAGCGCAGGGTCATTTCTGCCAATAAACTGGATTTGGGCAAATGGCTGTGGTGCTCTTGTAATTCTTGATGCATCCAGCCCACTTCCTGCAGGTGTTGCCAGAGCTGTGCTTGCAGATCTGTTTCTTGGCTGAGGGTATCCCGCACCAATTGAAAGGCCATCGGGGCCATCTGGCTTTGTAAATGTTCAGGGCTCAGGCTCAGTTGCACCCCCCCTGGGCCAAATTCAAGCAACAGGGTGGCGAGGTGGCCACCACTTTTGTGGTGTTGGACCAAGAGATATATTTGGGAGGGATCTTCTATTTCGGCGGGATACAGATCGTAAAAACAGTAATTTCCAGCGGGCAAGTCATAGGGATTGTCTTTTTTTAAGCGTCGTTTGCGACACCAGGCCTCGCGGCTGTGATCGGGGAAAATACGTTGAAAAGGTTGGTGCATGATGGCCTCTTGATTGACGTTGCCAGTCAACCATAACACGCCTCTAGCTGACTGACCAGCCCAGAATCCGGGTTATAATGAGCCCATACTGTCTGAATTGAGGTGCTGATCTATGTCTGAGTCTCCCACCCCTGTTATTCTGGCTGGTGCCGCTGGACGCATGGGGCTTGAAGCCATTCGGGCCCTGTCGGATGCACCAGAGACCTATTTGGTGGGTGCCCTGACCCACCGCACGGGCCTCGGTCAGGATGCTGGCACCTTGGTTGGTTTGCCCACTTTGGGCGTTTTGCTCAAGAACCAGATCGAAGAGCTGTTACAGCGTGCACCAGTGGGAACCGTTTGGGTCGATTTGAGCCCCGCCGAAAGTGCTTATGCCCATGCCTGTCAAGCTTTGGAACGTCACCTGCCAGTTGTAATTGGCTCCACAGGCCTGAGCCCTGAGCAAGTGTCAAATCTGCGCCATTTTGCAAATGTTCAAAAAACGGGTGTTTTGTTGGCGCCCAACTTTTCGATTGGGGCCTTGCTGCTGATGCGTTTTGCCCAACAGGCGCGCCAGTATTTTGAGTGGGTTGAGATCATTGAATTGCACCATGAAAAAAAACGCGATGCCCCTTCGGGCACAGCGATCAAAACGGCTGAGTTAATTGCTGAGATGGGGGGGCAAATGGGAGGCTTGGAACACTCAGAAGCGCCCCACCCTGCTAGGGGAATGCAGGTGCACGGAATCCCGATCCACAGCGTGCGGCTGCCCGGACTTTTGGCCCACCAAGAGGTGCTCTTTGGGGCTGAAGGTCAGACACTTACCCTGCGGCACGATAGCAGCCACCGCAGTTCGTTTATGCCCGGTCTCTTGCTGGCAATTGCCAAGGTACAGGGGTTAAAAGAACTGGTTTATGGTCTCGAAACGCTGATCTGATGGGGTTTATTCCCCCTCTTTCTTATGTTAAGATATATTTAAGGCTTGCGGATCGCCCCCGAATTGACTTTGATTGGCCCTCGATTTGGCCTTGACTCTACAGGTGCGATCCCTTTATTTATGCGTCAGTTACTTATTTTTAGTTTATTTTTTTTGACGCCTGATTTTGACTAAGATGAAGGATCGTGGAACCATGAAGATTAACCTGGATAACGCCTTTGAGGCGTTGGAAAAACATATTTTGCGCGATGGCATGAATTTTATTCTGGACTTTGAAAAAAGTCATGGCAATTATTTGGTCGATGCCAAAACAGGCACTGAGTATCTCGACTTTTTTTCGTTCTTTGCCAGCTTGCCAATTGGCTTTAACCACCCCAAAATGAACGACGCGGAGTACCAGCAAAAACTCTTGCGCGTCGCCCAGATCAAACCCAGCAATTCAGATATCTATACGGTTGAGATGGCCGAATTTATTGAGACCTTTGGCCGTTTGGCCGGAGACGCTGAATTTAACCGCTTTTTCTTTATCTCTGGGGGTGCACTGGCGGTCGAAAATGCCCTTAAAGCGGCATTTGACTGGAAAGTGCGCAAGAATTTTGCCAAGGGCCTGGGCGAAGAAATAGGTTCACAGGTCATTCACCTCAAAGAGGCCTTCCATGGCCGCAGTGGCTATACCATGTCACTGACCAATACCGACCCAGCCAAGATCATGCATTTTCCCAAATTTAACTGGCCACGGGTCTCCAACCCCAAATGTATCTACCCCATGAACGAAGCCAATACCGAAGCCGTGATCGCTGCCGAACAGCAGTCCCTGGCCGAAATCCGCGCCGCGATTGCCGCCAATCCCGACGATATCGCCGCCCTGATATTAGAACCGATTCAATCAGAGGGAGGCGACAACCATTTTCGCGCTGAGTATCTCAAAGCCTTGCGTCAAATCTGTGATGAACATGAAATCATCCTGATTTTTGATGAGGTTCAGACCGGTTTTGGCCTCACCGGCAAAATGTGGGCCTATGACCATTTTCCCGAAGCCCGTCCCGACATCGTGGTCTTTGGCAAAAAATTCCAGATCTGTGGGATTATGGCCAATGCCCGTCTCAACGAAGTCGACTCTGTCTTTAAAGTCTCCAGTCGGATCAATTCTACCTTCGGGGGCAATTTGGTCGATATGGTGCGCTGCAAACGGTACCTTGATGTGGTTGAAGAAGAGCAGCTGATCGACAACGCCGCCCAAGTGGGGGATTATATCCACAGCCAATTGGAAGCCCTGCAAAATGATTTCAGCTCCATCAGCAATGCCCGTGGTCGTGGCCTGCTTTTGGCCTTTGATTGCCCCAGTAAAGACTACCGCAATCGCTTGATTGATGTGCTCTATGACCATCAAATGCTGGCCCTGTCTTCAGGGGAACAGAGCGTGCGCTTCCGCCCCGGTTTGGCCATGACCCGCAGCGATGCCGATAAAGGCCTTGAAATTCTCTCTGCCTGTATCAAACAGATGGAAAAACAAGCGGTCGCAGTTTAAGCCATTCCCCAAATTAAAAGGGCCTCTTGCGAGGCCCTTTTTTTAATACCTAAAACCCAAAAGCGGTCATCTAAAACCGATTTCAGTCCACGCAAAGACCATCAAAATTGGGATCTTCGACCAGTTTGGTGAGACTCAATTCGCTCACTTCACCTGTGGGGGTCACGCGGTAGGTCACTGCAGAATAGGGATGTGGACCGCAGCCAAATTGCTGGTATTTAAACAGCTGAACGTGGTAGTCACTTCCGTCTTTTTTGACGGTGGTGGGCACGAAGCTGCTGCTAAAATAGCGGAATTCTGGCATCAGGTTGATACTGCCTTGGGAGCTTCGGCCGGGGGCGCGTTTGTCGAATTCGTAAAGGGGAAAGGCATCCGTTAATGCCGTCGCAAAAGACAGGGCTTCTTCAGCCGATTCAACGGGGGCGAAGGCCTGTTTAAATTTGACAGGGGTATCCAAGAGGCTGGATTTTCCCTCTTTTTCGAGCAAAAGTACTTTGCAACTGCGTAGTTTTCCACCCAAATTTACCAAACCCATCCCGTTTTCACACTGTCCCAGTGTGGCTTCTGCCAGGACGGGTGCAGGCTGCAGTCCACCCAGGCTCTCAGCGGGTTCTTGGACTGATACCAGTTTAAATTGGGCTTTGAGGCCTTCGTATTTGCTGGTATCGATAATCAATGGTGCCATGGGCCGCACGCGGGGATCCGTGGTTGGGCAATTTGGAATGGGAGGACATATCTGGCTGTCTGCCAGCACCTTGTATTCGCCATGGCAGGCGGGACAGAGTTTGACATTGCTGAGAACTGGACCCGCAGAGGGCGATCCCGAGGCGGGCTGAAGCGCTGTGGCTGAAGCACTTGGCACTGCCGATGGCGGGGGAGAAGATTGGGAAGACTGGCAGCTCACACTGCAGAATATCATCAGGGTGGCGGTGCTGAATAAGAGGGCCGCCGTACGTTTTTGATACAACATAAGAAAAAAAAGACCTTTCGCGCTCACTCACTGCTATAGCATAGCGGATTTACGGGGGGCTGCGAAGGAAATATCTCACAAATCCACTTTGGGGGGGTACAATTAAGGTTGTGGGCTTGCATCATCCGTCACGTTATACGATTTATGGTACCCAACTCGTGGATCAGTTGATTCAGCGGGATTTGCGCCGTGCAGTTCAGACCCTTTGTGAGCGCTGGCCCGATCAGCAATTGACTGCAATTGTGCTCTGTGGGGGGTATGGTCGCGGTGAAGGGGGGGTTCTGCGCAAACACAGCCAAGAATTTCCTTTTGACGATTACGATTTGCTGGTGGTGTTTAAAGCGCTCAAGCCCAAAGACCGGGCCAAGATCAATCTGTCTTTGGGCCGCTTGGCGGCGCAGATCAGCGAAAAAACCGCTGTGCCCGTGGATATTGCCCCGGTCGTTGATCTCGAAAGTCTGGCTCAGGCACCATTTACCCTCTTCTGGTATTTACTGAGACACAGTCACCGGGTACTTTGGGGACAAGTGGATCTGCTGCAAATTTTACCCACCTTTCCTGTTGAGCGGCTCGCAGAGGAAGAAGGGTATAAATTATTGCTCAATCGTGGGATTGAATTGTGGCGAGCGATTGATGCCGGTTTTCCGCTGGTGGATCCCTGGAAAGACACACGCTGGCAAGGCTTGTTATTGGCGCTACACAATGCGGTTATCGCCTTGGGGGATGCCGTCTTGATTTTTAGGGGCTGTTATCACCCGATTTATCAAGAGCGCATTGTCATTCTCAAAAGCCTTTTGCAACAAGAAATGGATTTACCCGATGCCCATATGTTGGCCTTTCTCTACCCGGAAGCGATCCAATACAAACTCTCGCCCTACGAATACCGCAATTTACCAGTGGAATTGGTGATTGGCAAATTGGAAATTGTGCGTCAATTGTTTCTCAACTATGTGTTGGCTTTTTTTGCTCAGACCTTTGCCTGGGAAAAGAACCAGATTGAGACATTCCAAGACTGGCTGCCCTTTTTACGTGTTCACCCACCCTCACTGGTTAAACGGATCCAGAATATGCGCTCGAATTGGCACTATTTTGGCCGCCAAGTTGGTATGAATGGCTGGCTTTGGCACCCCCCCCATCTGCGTTTTTTGGTGAGTTTGCCCTATTTATTGGCCCCCGAACAATTTCAGCCGGGCCCTGAATGTCTGGGGCTTTTTCCGGGTTTGGGGCCTGTACCCTGCACCTCAGGTTTGACTGAGGCCGTCCAACGCAGCTGGAAGATTTTGCTTTAAATCAGGTGTTTCGGCTCAAATAGCTTGGTACACCTGGGCCGCGGAAACCTGAAAGAGTTCATCCCGTTCAAGCAGATACCCGGTTAACTTTTTGCCATAGACACAGCCGGTATCGAGCCCAATCAAGTGGGGTTTGCCGTCCCGGCGTACATAGACCAGCCCCCGCCGGGCGTCATGCCCAAAGATCACCCCTTTGCTGCCTTGATAGACTTCATGCCAATGGGGGGCATTGAGGTTCTCGCGGGGCCAATGGCGCATTAACAGGGCCATTTCGGGCGTGGTTTGGGCCAAATCGCCACTCGGATGCAGTCCGGCGTGTACCACAGTAAAGTGGTCTAAATCCAAAAACAGGGGTAATTGCTGCAGCCATTGCTCCCAACCAGGAGCGCGTTGGTGCAACTGCTCGACAATCCGCTGGTGTTTGGGGCGGGGTTCGACTTCGCCTGCCACAATTTTTAAGAGCCAGGCGTCATGATTGCCCATGACGGCTTCCATTTGGTACTGTTGAATCAAATTCCATACCCCGACCGGATCGGGGCCCTTTGTAAACAGATCGCCCACCAGAATCACCCGCGTGGGTTGAACATTGCCCAATAATTTTTGCAGTTCACGTGCACAGCCGTGCACATCTCCTACCACCAGGGTGCGTGTGTTCATGTTTTTGCCTCTTCGGGGGGGACTGCTTGGGTAGTTTGCAAGGCTATTTGCAAGGCTTCGGCCAAACTTTCGAGACTGGCTTGCGCGGGGACAATGGCAGTTTGGCCCAGTTTAGCTTGCACGGCTTGGGCTGTAATCGGGCCCAATGCAGCGATTTTGAGGCGACCAGAGACCGAGTGCCAAAGTGCCTGGGGCACCGCATCGGCAAAATGTGCCACGGCTGAGGCGCTGGCAAAGGTCAAGATATCCAACTCCGCTTTTTCCAGCCAATTTAACAGGGGCCAAAGACTGGCCGGATCTGGGGCCTGGGTCTGGTAGAGAACGACCTCATCGACCCTGGCTCCCGCTGCCCGCAGTTGGGTAGCCAAAACTTCGCGCGCTCCTTGGGCGCGTAAATAGAGCAGGTTTTGGCCTTGAATGCCCATTTCAATTAACATCTGGACCAGATTCTCAGCCTGATAAACCTCAGGATGAACCACGGCCAGCTCGGTGGCATTTGCCAGCGCCGCCGATGTTTGGGGGCCGACGGCCACCAGGCGCAGATGGGCCAAGGCGATTCGGGGATCGATTTGCTTGGCTTGCAAGGCTTGCAGCAGCAAGTGAACGGTATTTGTGCTGCTAACGACCAGATAGCTGTATGATTCAAGCCCTTCTAATGCGCTGTTCAGGGCCGAAGAGGTCAGTTCTGGCTGAATAGCGATCAGGGGGCAGTGGTAGGTGTTGGCCCCCAAGCTTTGAAAATAGGCAATCCAGGCGGCGGCCTGTTCTGGCGGACGCGTGATCAGAATGCGTTGACCTTGGAGGGCAGATCTGCAGGCAATATTCACAGTGGTCTTTTGTTGATTTGATTCTTCCAGTATAAGGGAAAAAAGTGCTGGTCTGTGGGCTTAGACAGGCTTTGCTGGTTAAGAAGTGGTTATGTGAATTTAAGCCATTGATAGCGTCAGTTCCTGTGACTTGAAGGCGATGATCTACACAGAACCATAAACCAGAGGTGCTTGCATGTTTGACTTTGGCAATAAGCTGAATCTTTATCTGAATCAGGCCAAAGGTTTGCTGCGCAATGCCGAAAATCTGTTGAATAATTCCGATGCTCAGGGCTCATTTCTTGCCGAGCACGATGCAAATGACGATGGCCAGCTTACCGTGCAAGAATTAAAAAAGAGCTTTGATGGCAATCGCGATGGCTACCTTGATGCCAAAGAATTGCAACACCTGGCCCTCAAGGCGGGGGCTTCGGGCTTAGATTCCAGCACGGTGAAGGCCTTGGGGGCTTCTCTGGCTTCAGCCCAAAGTGAGTTGCCGCTGTTTAGCAAAACGGCTGAGGGTCAGTGGCAGGCGGAGCAGACTTTAAATGAATTTAAACAAAACCGTGTATCTGCCCTGCCTTTCTCCGACGCGCCTCTGGCATCGAGGGAACTGCAATCGGTAGCCAAAGCCCGCAAAGGGCTGTTTCGTGTGCAAGAACAAGAGGGCAATTCTTGTGGCACCACTTCGCTTTCGATGCTATTGAAGTATTTTCAGGGCCACACCCTCGAAAATTCGGTCACGACCATCGACAACTACATCCGTGCCCAAGGCAAAATGGAGTTTATGCTGCCCAATGGCCAAGTCAAAACAGTCGGGCTCGATGGTTACACCGCTCCACGCGATATTGTCAAATATGCCAACCAACAGGGCATGCGAGCGGGACTGCAAAACAACAGCACGATCAACACCCTCAAACGGATGCTCGACAAAGGGGTGCCCTGCCTCTGTCTAACCGATTGGAATTTTGGCGAAAATGGGTCGCGTCCCAGTAAAGCCGCTCCTGATGCCCAGTCTTTGCACTGGGTGAATGTGATTGGCTATGAAAACCAGAAAAACCCAAAGACACAAAAAACCGAATGGGTATTTTTGGTGGCCAATCCCCATGGGTTGATTCAACGGGTGAATGAAAGCGACTTTGACAAGGTTTGGGCGGGCTCTGGACCGGGCTTAGAGCAGCAGATTCCGGGCAATCAGCGCATCAATACGGGCATGCAGCGCCTGTTTGTGGCGATGGTGCCGCGGGATGAAGAGGCTGAAGTGGTGGCGCCAGATGGCAGTGTGCGTAAAGCGGGAGACATCTCGATTCCCACGGGCTCAGATGGCATTCGCGGCAAATTGGCCCAAATCGGTTCCGAGGTCATGCAAAAGGCCGGTGAATTTCAAGACAATTTGGCCAATCGCGGGGCACAGATCAAAAACGAAGTGCAGGCAGGCTGGGAAAAAGATGGCGTTTGGGGGGCCTTAAAAAATTTCTGGGGTGGTGACAATAGCCAAGCAGCGGCGATACGTGAGCGGGCCAAAACGGCCAATCCCGAACAAAAAGCCCAGATCGTCAATGAATTGCTCAATGCGAGTATCAACCGCAGCCATATTCAGCAATTGGTTTACGACATCCTCAAAGACGCCGCTTGGACGGAATTCCCGGCCCTGATTCACCAATTGGATATGCGCAAATTGGCCACGCGTTTGGAAGATGACCAACAGGCGGGGCAGGTCCTGGCCTGGATCGCCAAAGTAGAAGTTAAAGACGGCAAAACCGGGCCCAAATTTGACGCCTTTGCCGTCTGTTTGGCGCAAAACCACCGCGAGGGCGCGATTGAGGCCTTTCTCAACAGCCATTACACCCGCGAAGGCCAACTTTTGCACAAAGTGCCTGCTGCCGCTGTGCGTTTGATGGTCGAAAAGCTGCTCGAAGGCGTCACCGATGGTGCTGAAGAGACTGCCATCTACCACCTGCTACAGGGCACCTCTTGGCAGCAATTTGATCAGGTGCTTTCGCGCTTGAATATGGCCACCGTGGCCTCTGAATTAGAAAACAGCCAGGAATTGGGCTCGCTGACAGCCTGGGTAGCTGAATTGGGCCTGCGTACCCAACATTGGAGTGGCTTGAGCGAAATCTTGACCCAACTTGAATCCATGACTGAATTTAGCCGGGCCGATGATGTTTTGGGCACCGCCCTGACAGCTGCAAATGTCAAAGGCCGTTTGGCAGAGATCCCTGCTCACCTGCGCAAGCGCATGATCGACCTCATGGATGATCGCACGCGCTGGCGCTCAGAGGCCGCTCTGCAGGCTTTGGCTGCATTAAAGAAACTCTAATCCAAAACGTGCAGGGATAAACCTGACAGTTTGGCTAGGCTTAATTGCCGCGCTGGGGCTTGTATTGACCCGCACGGGCGGGCGTGTAGCCGCCAGTTTTTTTGCCTGCACCTGAGCTGGTTTGTGCCAGCGGGCGACCTGCGTGAGCAGAATGCCCTGTGTGACCTGTTGACTGCCCTGGGCGTTTGGCTTTGTAGCTATTGCCATTGGGGTTCTTGGCATTGGCCGCACTGGGAATAAAGCCGCCTTTGGCTGGAGAGTAGCCGGTTTTGCTGCCGACAGGGAGTTTGACAGGCAATGGCGCAGCCAGTTCGGGCAAAGGGCTGGGTTTGGGAGTGATGGGCAGGGGCTTGCCAATCAGCTTTTCAATGCTTTTCAGGTATTTGTCTTCTTCGATGGACGTAAAGGTCAGGGCGTCGCCCGTGGCTGCGGCCCGGCCGGTGCGACCAATGCGGTGCACGTAGTCTTCGGCATGGGTGGGTGTATCGTAATTGATCACGTGGGTCACGTTTTCGATATCCAAACCCCGTGCCGCGATATCTGTGGCCACCAAGACTTGGCAGCGACCATGGCGAAAATTATCCAAGGCGGCCAGGCGCTGGGCCTGGCTGCGGTCGGCGTGAATCCGGGCAGCTTCGATGCCCTGACGGCTGAGCTGTTTGGCAATGCGTTCAGCTCCGTGGCGGGTGCGGCTGAAAACAATCGTAGAGCCGGTATCGCTGTGGTTGAGCACATGTACGAGCAAGCGCAGTTTTTCGGTTTTTTCGACTTTGTAGACCACTTGGCGCACGCTGCGAGCAGTGGTGTTGCGGGGGCCAGCCAAGATCAATTCTGCATTATGGCTGAAGCTGCGGCCCAATTTCTCCATTTCGGGAGGCATGGTGGCAGAGTAAAGCAGGGTTTGGCGCTCAGTGGGGATATGCGCCACAATCCGTTTGATATCTGGCATAAAACCCATGTCCAACATGCGATCTGCTTCGTCGAGCACCAAAAATTGCACGCCTTTGAGGCTGACCACGCCATTGCGCAAATGGTCGAGCAAGCGACCGGGGGTGGCCACGAGAATGTCGAGGCCACGGCGCAGGGCCATTTCTTGTGGGCCGGATTTGACTCCGCCATAAACGGCGGCACTTTTGATGCGCATAAAGCGGCTGTAGTCTTTGATCGCGACATCAATTTGTTCGGCCAATTCGCGGGTGGGGGTGATAATCAACGCCTGGGGTTTGGTTCCACCTGGGGTGAGCATTTGCAAAATGGGCAGGGCAAAGGCTGCTGTTTTGCCGGTGCCAGTTTGGGCACAGCCAATCACGTCTTTGCCTTGCAGCAGCAGGGGAATGGTTTTTTCCTGAATCGGGGTGGGGGTTTGATAACCCATGGCCACTAAGCCCTTGAGTAATTCAGGGTTGAGTTTAAAATCGCTAAAATTCATGCAATACTTTCTGAAATTGAGATAGCGGTTGGGGTATCCAAAAGAAAGTACTGAGGGCCAAAGCCAAAAGGAAGATTGCAGTGGGATACCGGGACGGCCAAACGAAGCCCGTCAAGCCATTTAGCTGTGTCAAATGGCGTTCAACCTATGCTTACCTTAGCACAACCTTAACCTTTTTGTCGATGAGAAGGCGCAGTTGTGGCGGGCATTTATAACAAAACCGGGGTCTTAAATACCTGGCTAATGTTTATTTGTTGCTTCCGCTGCGGGCTTGCTGCGCTTAAAAATCTTACCAGCACCCGTCACCAGCAGCAGCACCACAATCCCTGCCAAGACTCCCGACAACCCATCAAGAACCGTGGGCAAAAGCCCTTCGAGCAGATGGCCCACACCGGGAATCTCGTGGGTACTGTGTGAAAAATCATGAATCCATTTGTGGGCAGTTTCTATCCCGTGGGTCAAAATGCCGCCGCCGACGGTAAACATCGCTACGGTGCCCAGTACCGAGAGAAACTTCATCAACGCGGGGGCAGCCATGAGCAGGCCTTTGCCTACTGTGCGTTGCAGCTGTGCCAAGGGGCCTGTTTTGGTGGTTTTGCTCAGATACAGCCCCAAGTCGTCCATTTTGACGATGCCGGCCACCAGACCATAAACGCCCACGGTCATGATCAGGCTTATGCCAGAGAGTACAAATACCTGGGTCATAAACGGCGCTTTGGCTACGGTGCCCAGTGAGATCGTGACAATTTCAGCCGAGAGGATAAAATCTGTGCGAATCGCCCCTTTGATCTTTTCTTTTTCAATCACAGCCAGATCGACATCGGGATCTGAGAGGGCTTCGATCAGCTCTTCTTCATGGGCAGCGTCTTCGGCAGGGCTGTGCAAAAATTTATGCGCCAGTTTTTCGACGCCTTCGTAACAGAGGTAAGCGCCCCCTAACATCAGCAGGGGCGTGACAGCCCAGGGAGCCAAGGCACTGATGGCCAGCGCCAACGGCACCAACATGACTTTGTTGCGCAGCGAACCCACAGCCACAGCCCAGACCACTGGCAATTCCCGCTCAGCACGCACCCCAGAGACCTGTTCTGCATTCAGGGCCAAATCGTCGCCGAGTACCCCTGCGGTTTTTTTTGCTGCCACTTTGGTCATCAGGGCCACATCGTCGAGGATGGTGGCGATATCATCAATCAGGGCTAAAAGACTGCTCCCGGCCATGTTCCCATTCCTTGTTGATTAAAATTAAACTGCTTCAGTATACCTGAGATTGAGCAGACCG
>CAZRFI010000136.1:0-3616 GCA_964598905.1 uncultured Candidatus Sericytochromatia bacterium
ATCACCCGTTTTGGTCTATCTCAGGGGGCCCAAGCCTCCACCTTTCGGGGGCTCGCTGGCATGGGCGATCTGATCGCCACCTGCTCCAGCGATCTCAGCCGCAATTACCAAGTGGGTTACCGCGTGGCTCAAGGTGAATCTTTGCAAAGTGTGCTGGATAGTTTGGGCTATGTCGCAGAAGGCGTTCCCACCACCCGGAGCGTGTATCATATGAGCAGGGAGATGGGCATTCAAATGCCGATCACAGAAGGCATTTACCATATTCTCGAAGGGCATCTGTCCCCCCGCGAAGCGATTGAAACGCTGATGGTCAGAGAGTATAAATATGAAGAAGAGTTTGCAGGCTAGTTTGCAGGCAAAGAGGAACCTTTCTTCCTCCCTGTCTGTCTATTGCCCTAAAATCGAAAATTTGAAATCCAAAAGAGAGTTCCTATCATGAAACGCATTTCTTTTTTCAGCGCCCAGTCTCTGCTCAAAACCGGTTCTGTAGCGGTCTTGGCTGCGCTCTCACTCACAGCTTGGGTGCCCAATGTACAAGCACTGACGGCCTTTGAAGTTGTCGAACAGGCCCTTCAATCCCGTTCCAGTATCGGGTTTGAAGGCGAAAAAGAATTGGAAGTCTCTCGCCTCAACAGCGACCCCCTCAAAGCCAATGCCATGATCCGCTATGCCAACCGCCAAAATTATTCATTGCAACTCATTGCGCCAATGACGATCAAAGATGTCCATTTTCACATGAGCAATGGTATCAACAGCGCCTATTTCCCCGATGAGAAACTCTTTTTACACGAAGGTGGCAAAGACACCTCAGACATGCCCGAAAGCATTATCCTGGGGCAACTCACGGATAATTTAAATCTGCTCAAGCAGAACTATACGGCCTTGGATGTACAAGAAGAATTTGCCAACCTCAATCCGGTCTGGGTCTTGGATTTTATTCCCAAGAATGGCTTTCTCACTCCCCGACGCAAATACTGGGTCGAAAAAGAAACCTTTCAGGTTTTGCGCGAGGAGCGCTATTGGGGCACAGATCAACCTCCTTACTCCAAAGCCTATTATCTTACCTTTAAAAAACAAGACAAACCGGTTGTGATACAGCCCTTACAAGCCCCCAGTGGGGTCAATAAAGTCAATCTCAGCGGCAAAGAAAAAAACACGTTTTTGAGCTACTCAAGTGTCGCTGAAGCAGAGAAAAAAGAAAAGGTTAAAATCAACTATCCCAGCTATATCCCGGCTGGCTTCCAATTAAAATATATTCAGGTCTTTACTCTCTTTGGGGCTCGCATTCAGTTAATGGGGTTTACCGATGGTTTAAATGACCTGCAGATCACGATTCGTCCCCAGCAAAATGCCTTTGTGACCTTATTGGCAGGGGCTTCCAGTTTAAGCCTGATTAAAAAAGTTTCAGACCTGAGCTACCAAGCCCCCAATAATTATTTTTCGCGCAACGGCACAAAAAACGTCGCAGTGGCCTTTGGGGATTTACACCCCGATGAGCTAAAAAAAGTGGCTGAATCACTGCCGCTTTAAACGGGGCCAAGTGTTTGTTCGCACGGGCTGATTTGTGTTAAAATAGCTCTTGAGCCTAACTTAAGAAATGCCAACTTGAGATGTTTTGCTTAAGACTTTATTCTTAAAATGTTATTCTTAGGTCATTTCTTAGGTCATTTCTTAGGTCATTATTGAGAGCGATTAAGAGCAAGAAATTGAGAGCACAATGAGTCAATTCCAACTGCATGAAAATCCAAGCGAAGTAAACCCCAATCACGTGATTGATCTCTATCATCTGATTGGTGGCGGACGCCCAGGTCTGGATGAAGACATGATTCGTCAGGCCTTTGGGAATTCGACCTATGTCGCCATCGCCACCTTGGCCTCGGGCGAAATGATCGGCTGGGTTCGGGCTCTGAGTGATAAAGTATCCACCACTTGGATCCCAGAAATGGTGGTTCACCCCGAGTTTCAGACATTGGGTGTGGATGGCCTTTTGCTCGATGCAGCCATCAACCAATTCAAAAATACGACGATTTATTTCCAGGCTTCTTACACGGAATTTACCGAACGGATTAAATTCTTTGAGGATCGGGGTGTCAAACCCATGCCCAATATGATTGTCTGCGGACGTATGCCTCACTAATTGAGGTCACCTTGTATTTAAACGAAAAGGGCAGGTTGTACCTGCCCTTTTTTTACTGGATTGCTACCAGGGTGGCTACATTGTCGGCTGCAATTTTTAAAAATCCAGCGTCTCACGTTATCAGACCAAGATCGCTTTATGTCAGACAAAACCACATCGCCAGAGGCAAATGGTCCGAACTGCGGATATCATAAAGCAAATGCGCCTCTTTCACCAAAAGCCCTCTGACAAAAATATAGTCCAGCAGCAAAAATTTGCGTTTTTCATTGGCAAAGACCACATTGTTTAAACCTGCTTTGTCCATTTCGCTCAAAAGTTCATCTTTGCGCGAAACACTCCAGGTGTTTAAATCACCGGCAAAGAGCACAGGTCCGGTGTGCTCAGAAATCACAGTGGTGATTTGACCCAATTGCTGTTTAAATGCTTTCAGGGTTCGGAAATTGATCAAATGGGCATTGATGATCAAAAGGCGCTCGGCACTTTCCAAAATGGGGTAATAGGCAAAGGCACTGCTTTTGGGTGTATTTAAAAGCGGCTCTCGAATCGGACCGTGGCGATTAAAGGCCTGATCGGCATGAATCCGACTGCCCGTTAAAACCCCACAGGAACTGCCACAGCGGTCAAGCACAAAACTCTCACCAAACACCCAGCTATAATCAGGATCATAGCTTTCAAAAGGAGGAGCAGAGAGATTGAGTTTGGCTTCTTGCAAGAGCAAAATATCATAAATGCTGTGCAAACGAACAAAGTCCTGAGCCCAGTCTTTTTTTTTGCTCTTGAAGACATTCCAACTCAAAACCCCATAGTCCTTGCCCCTCTGGAAAAGGGGCAAAGCACCTTGGCCAAAATGTTTCAGACTTTCACTTTCGTGGGGAATAAAGCGAGCCAGAACAGGACCTTCTTTGGATTAGTTTTCTACCTGAAATGTTTGATAAACAGAGGGTTTGAGCACGCCGATACAGGGCAAATTTCTGAATTTTTGGATATAATCCAGGCCATAACCAACGACAAAGTGGTCGTCGATCTCAAAACCAACATAGCCCACGTTTTCAACTTCGAGTAAGCGGCGGGCCTGTTTATTGAGCAGCGTACAAACTTTGATACTGGCAGGGTTGCGCTGTTTGAGCATTTTCATCAAGTAGCTCAATGTCAGACCGGTATCAATGATGTCTTCGGCAATAATCACATGGCGGCCTTCAATCGTTTCTTCGAGATCTTTGGTAATTTTAACCACCCCCGAAGACTTGGTTCCGGCCCCGTAGCTGGAAATACCCATAAAATCCATGGTCAAGTGCAAGGGTATGGCCCGCACCAAATCGGCAATAAAAATGCCTGAGCCTTTGAGCAGAGCCACCACAATCGGCAGTTTTCCCCGGTAGTCTTTGCCTATTTGGGCACCCAGTTCGGCGATCCGAGCCCGGATCTGCTCTTCTGAGATCAAAACCTCAGCAATATCGCGGTAAATTTCATGGTCGGGAT
>CAZRFI010000136.1:3716-12444 GCA_964598905.1 uncultured Candidatus Sericytochromatia bacterium
TTTGGGTTCATGGCTGATAATACTTCCACATGAGATGATGAAAATCCTTATTCTGAATCAGTCGGATCTTAATATGCGGGTAGAGTTCCTTTAAGAGCCTGATTTTGCGTTTTTTTTTCGCCATCAGACGCGGCTTGCAGGTCGTCACCTCGATATATTGATTCGAAACGGGCAAATAAAAGTCCGGGGTAAAACACTCCACGGGCAGGCCGTCGACACCCCAGCTGAGGGGAAAAGTTTTGGGCTCGTAATGCCACACCACCTGATAAAAGTCGAGCAAGCGGGCAAACTCAGCTTCACTGGCATGGGCGAAGGGCCCAACGCTTTCGGGCAAGACCAGCGGGCGCGTATGCGCTAATTTCTTTTTGGCCATAGGCCTTTTCTCACGACCTTATCAAGTTCCCTTTTATCGGGTGTTATCAGGCGCTGTCAGGCATTATCAGGCAGGTTTGAGCCACCTTTTAAAGGTCCATTCATTATACAGCGCTTCATAGATTTGATGATACCTATCACAGAAATTATGCCGCTCAGATCGTAAGAATGGAACAGAGACAGACGCGCCATTGTGCCAGCTTTGACACTTAAATATGAAATAAGGTATAGTGCGCATGAATCAGTATCAAACTGTTTAAGACAGTTTCTTGCTTTTTTGCGGAACCAAAAGTTTGTTTGCTTTTAATTCAATTTTAAGGGAACAAAGTGCTGGTTACCGGCGTCTTGTCAAAACTGGTGGTCAGACTACAACACAATCTGAATTTGGTGAACATTGCAGCTCAAAATGGAGGAAACACGGCCACTCCAGCTACAGTTTCAAAACGTTACCCCAAAATCAGATGACACACACCCCGTTTTTTTGCCAGATTTTTAACTTACTTTGGAGGATTCATTCGAATGAAACTTAAGCAGACAGCAATGTTCGCACTTGCTGCCACATTTACCGTTTCCGGTCTCACTGTTTTCACCGCTCCGGCCCAGGCCGAAGTGACTTTTGAAAGCATGCTGATGGAAAACGGCGGCGACATCGACAGAACGCATTGGGCGTCTAACGCCATTCAAGAACTCGTTGACAAATACAAAGTCATGAGTGGCTTCCCCGACAAAAAATTCCGCGGTTCCAAAACCCTGTCCCGCTATGAAATGGCTGCAGCTCTGTACCAGGTCATGAAATATGTGGATTCCAGCGTTGCCAACGCTAAACCCCCTGAACAAGACCTGAGCAAATACGCAACCAAAGAAGATCTGAAACAGATCGCCGCCTTGCAGATGGAGTTCAAAAAAGAACTCGATATGCTCAAAGAAGGCCACATGGAACTGGCCAAGCGTGTTGACATGCTTGAGCGCGTCCGTGTCCACGGCAAAGTTGAAGTGCGTTACCGCGATCGCGTTTCCGTCACCGATGGTACCGATAAAGCGTCTCCCCTCTTCGGCGCTGGCAACCAGAACGCCACCAAAGTCGTAGGCGCAGCCCCCGACCTGGCCGTTTCTGATCGTCCCGCAACCGATGACAAAACAACTTATACCAACAACAATGGCCAAACTTCCCGCGCTGCCGGTCTGCCCAAGACCTTCAACAGCCCTGCAAGTGCCAATGTCACCATTGACGACCTCGTGCCCTTCCGCGTGCGCAGCAACCTCAGCGTTTCTGCCATGCTGACCGATGGCCTGATGGCTCACACCAGCTTCGACATGTTCGAACTCGGCTCTGCCGGTGGTGTGGCAGTCGGCAACGGTGGCCATGACGTCAACGAAGGTGGCGCTGGTGGCGGTGGTTTTGTCTTCCGCAAAGCCTACCTCGCAGCCGGTGGTATGGATGACAAAGACATGGGTGCCGCTTTCAAAGTCGGTCTGATGAACTTCAGCAAAGACTTCAACCCCAACTCTGGCCTGATGAACCACTTCGGCAACAACAATTGGACCGGCCGTGGTTATGGTCTCGTTGGCTGGGGCGCAGCTGATATTGCTCTGAGCAATGCCAACAGCACCAATCCTTACGTCAACAGCGTGTCCCGTTATTGGGCCGGTGGTCTGAACTCCTCTATGGTCGACCCTGACAGCCACAACTACAACCAAGCCACTTCTCCCTCCGCCTCTTTTGGCGCTGGCTGGGGCTGGGGCAAGTTCTTCGTGGGTGCCAACTACGGTTCCGTTCAGACTGATCGTTCCGCAGCTGCTGCAGGCAACCTGAGCAGCGGTGCCGCTGTCAACGGTGCAGACGCCAACTTCAAAACCGCCAACACAGATTCAGCTCTGTTCGCTGGCGCAGTTTTGCAGGGTCTGGATCGCAAAACAGGCACCAACGGCAAACGCCTGGTCGCTAACAACCTGGCTCTGCCTTCCCAGTATGGTGATGGCTACATGGTTGCAGGTCTCGACCTGAGCTTTTTCAAAGAAGCTTTCCCCGTTCGCCTGAACCTGTCTGCCATGAGCTACCTGAACGACAATATGCTGGACTTCGGCAACGCCAGCCGTAAAGAAGTTTCAGGCGTTTTGGATTTGGGTTGGAGCAAAAACTTCGGCCTGACCGTCGGCGTGAACAAATCCTTCATCGGCTATGATCGTCACTCCATCGGCTTGCTCTTCAACGACCTCGGCGGCAGCGGCTTCGACATCCAATTGGGTGCCAACCTCGCTACTCGCGGTCTGTTCAACGTAGGTGACCTGGCTTCCGGCAACGCCGGTCTGGCCATCGGTGTTCCCTTCCTGAACATGGGCAAAGGCAAAGACAATATCAAATTGGTTTTGGCTGCCCGTCAGTCTCTGGGTGACAGCTTTGGTGGTTCCACCGATGCTGGCGCTCCCAACCAGATGTTCAAAGATTCAGGCTTGACTGTTTCTCTGCCCTACATGAACGTAGCCGGCAGCCCCCTGAACATCCGTGCTGAATACAGCATGCTCTTGGCTGATGCTCTGTGGCAGTTCCGCCCCGTGGCACATGACGTTTCTGTCGTGACCAGCTACATGTTCTAAATTTGTCTCACTGAGACACCTGAGCCCTCGGCGCAAGCCGGGGGCTTTTGCTTTGGGACATCAGTGTGAGAAATTGATCCCGGTCATGCCCTGCCAAACGAAAATGCGTTACCATGGGTGCAAATATCAGGAACAATCGGAGTTAAAAATATGAAACACGCTATTTCTGCCGATGATGCCGTCTCCGTCATCAAAACAGGCGACCGGGTCTATATCCAAGGTGTGGCAGCCACCCCCCACAGCCTGATCAACGCCATGGTGCGCCGGGCCGATGAATTGCGCAATGTGGAGCTCGTCCACCTGCACACCGAAGGGGAAGCCCCTTATACCGCCCCCCAATATGCCGAAAGCTTTTTTACCAATGCCCTGTTTGTGGGTCCCAATGCCCGTCAAGCGATTGAAGAGGGCCGGGGTGATTATGTACCCGTGTTTTTGAGTGAAGTCCCAGGCTTGTTTACCAAAGGCATTTTGCCCCTGGATGTCGCGCTGATTCACGTCTCTCCGCCAGACCAACATGGAATTTGCTCACTGGGCACCTCTGTCGACTGCACTTGGGCCGCCGTACATGCGGCGCGACATGTGATCGCCCAGGTCAACCCCCATATGCCCCGGACCCATGGCGACGGCTTTATTCACGTCAGTAAAATCGATGCCTTGGTCAAAGTGGATGATCCCTTGCCAGAAACGCCTCACCACGATCTCAGTGAAGTAGAAAAACGCATTGGCCACCACTGCGCCAATTTAATTGAAGATGGCTCAACCCTGCAAATGGGCATTGGAGCTATTCCAGATGCGGTTTTGGCGGCTTTACACAACCACCACCGACTCGGGGTTCACACCGAGATGTTTTCCGATGGCCTGATTGATCTGGTCGAAAAAGGGGTGATCACGGGTGAATGCAAAAAAGTGCATCCCGATAAAATTGTAACCGGCTTTGTGATGGGCACGCGCCGTCTCTATGATTTTGTCGACGACAATCCGATGGTTGTGTTTGTGGATATTGGCTATGTCAACCGCACAGATGTGATTCGCCGCAACCCCAAAGTGGTGGCTATTAATAGCGCCATTGAAGTCGATTTGACTGGGCAGGTCTGTGCCGATTCGATTGGCTATAAACAGTATTCAGGCGTGGGCGGCCAAATGGACTTTATTCGTGGCGCATCGCTCTCGGAAGGGGGCAAACCCATCATCGCCTTGCCAGCCAGCACCAGCAAAGGGTTATCTCGCATCGTCCCTTGCTTGAAAGAAGGGGCTGGGGTCGTTACCACCCGCGCTCACGTGCACTATATTGCGACTGAATACGGCGTGGCTGACCTCTATGGCAAAAATTTGCGCCAAAGGGCCAAAGCCCTGATCGAAATTGCCGATCCCGCCCAACGTGAGCATTTAGAAAAAGCCGCTTTTGAGCGCTTTAAACAGCTTTAAATTCACGCGCCGCGTCATTTTCCGCCGGCTGGTTCTTCAACCAGCCGGGTGGTATGATGTGTTGAGAGATTTTGGGAGGAGCCTGCTGCATGAGTCCCATGACGATCAATACCCATTCACCCATTTTCCAGATGCAGGAAAACGAAGAAGCCATTATTGCGGAAGTGGTTGAGCGCTCCCTGGAAAAGGTGCTTGCCGATTTCAGCGCTGAGTTTATGCTCAACGACGCCGCTTATAAAGAGCTGATGCGTCTACATAAAAAGCACCCCCAAGTGCCGCATTGGCAGAATATTTACCGTTCGCTCAATCGCACAGGCCCCCAAGAGCACCGCAAATTACTGGAAGAGCTGGCCGAAGAACACGCCCGCGATATTATTGGGCATTTTAATCCCAAGGTTTATGGCTTTGCCACCAGTATGGTACCTGCGGTGATGTCGCTGTTTTTTGACCCCCAGTTTAATTGGCGCAAGCGCAATTCCTTTCAAGAGCGGGTCATGATCGAAGGCCACGTCGAATCCGCACGCAAATTGTCAGAAAAAGGCACCGTCATTCTTGTGCCCACCCACAGCAGCAATATGGACTCGATCGCCGTGGGCTGGTCAGCGTTTAAATCGGGCCTGCCCCCTGTGACCTACGGTGCTGGCAAAAACCTTTTCACCAACCGCATATTGAGCTTTTTTATGCACAATCTGGGCGCCTACCGCCTCGATCGCCGCCTCAAACACGAACTCTACAAAACGGTGCTGAAGACCTACTCGCTGGTGATCTTGGAACGCGGCTTTCACAGCCTCTTTTTTCCAGGCGGCACCCGCAGCCGGGCGGGAGAAATAGAGCAAAAACTCAAATTGGGCCTGATGGGCACGGGCTTGGAAGCGTATATCAACAATCTGCGCAAAGGCAAAGACAAACCCAATATCTATTTGGTGCCCTGCACGATCAATTATTATCTGGTCTTGGAGGCCGAGACCCTGATTGACGACTTTCTCAAAGAACAGGGCAAATCACGGTATATCATCGAAGACGATGAATCCTCCAAATTTATCAAGACCTTTAGCTATCTCAAAAAAACCCTCGATCTCGATGCCAGTCTATTTATCCGCTATTGCCCGCCGTTGGACATCTTTGGCAATCGCGTCGATGACGAAGGTCAATCCTATGATGAGCAGGGCCGGACGCTTGACCCCAGCAGCTATGTGCGCAATTGGGCGGGAGAAATCACCCTGGACGAAAACCGCGACCATGAATACACCCGCGAAGCTGGCCGAAGGGTGGCGGAAAGCTATCTCAAAAACAATGTGATCCTCTCCACCCAACTCTTTGCCTATGTGATGTTCCGCTATTTGGTGCATATCAACCCCCGCCTCGATCTGTACCAATTGATCCGCATTGGCGCACGGGAGGCCCGGATTCAGCGCACGGAGCTGATTCAGATTGTCGATCGCTTTAAAAAGCTGCTCTCCGAGCAGGAGAAAAACGGGGTTTTGCGCTTGGCCACAACCCTCAAAACCAAACCCGCAGAACAGATCGTGAATGAAGCCATTCGCTATTTACAGATGTTCTACTCCAAAGAGGTGGTCTTGGACGGGGGACATCAGATTCATGTTCAAGATATGCGTCTGCTCTTTTATTATCACAATCGCCTCAAGGGCTATGGTTTTGAACATGTCTTTACCCGGCAAATTTTAGAGCCTGTAATGGGCTCACGCACCCCCACAGGTGAGCTTTCACGCATCGGTTAGCCAAGAGGGGGGAAGGGTTACAACATGCCCTTTTGCTTGAGAATCACCCGCATCCGCCGTTTATAATCATGTACGGCGGGTTCGGCACTGTTTTCCTCTGCATAATTATTAAAAGCAACCACGGCAGAATAGATGTTGGCTTCCCCATCGGCTTTTTCGACCTCTTCAAACAGGCGTTTTAGCTCTTTTTTGGGGTCGGGTGGGCGCACGCGCTCACGCAAGGCCTCTAATTCTTGGCGCTGTTGGGGGTTGGCTATTTCTTTGAGGTAATTGGCACAGATTGAGACATGGTCCAAGGCTTTAAAGCGCATATCAAAAAAGCGATTTTGCTCCAAATAAGCCACATGTTCTTCCAGCAGCCCAATCGCCCGAGCGTCCCCGGCTGTTTTGGCAGCAGAATAGTCGACTTTTTTAAAATACTCTGAGTAAATTTGATAGGCTTTTTGCAGCTTGTGGCGCTCAACCTCATTATAATCAGCAGGTTTATTCCGGGCCTCAATCGCTTTAAGCACCTTCATCAGGGCCTGAATCAACTCTTGCTCCTGCTGCAAATCCGCCAATTTGGCGTCGCGCTGCACTTTCATCTCTTCGCCGGGATTGTTATAGGCCATATAAATCGAAGAGTGAATGCTGTTAAAGGTGATATTGACAATAAAATATTCACCCTTACGCAGGGCTTCTTGGATGGTTTGTTGATTGCGTTTGATTTCGGTTTCAATCAATTGGGTTGTCATTTGATCCAAAGAGCGTTGCATGACCTCAAAGCGATGAAATTGCTGGGGCGTCATCATTGCATGGTAAAGGCTAAAAAACGACTCTCCTTCACCCGTGGCCTCGGATAGGCGACGGGTGATTTCACCCAAGTTAATTTCCGATCGCATATATTGGTCGCAATAATACCCAAACTCTACGCATTTATGTGAGAAACTGTCTAAAAATTCCTCAACATAATTCGGATTAAAGCTATCAGCGCTAAATTCATCCGTCATCTTGCTATATATAATCTCATTAATTTTATGCTCGATTTTCAGACTGCCGTTCAGTCTGAATTACACCTTATCCATCTATCTTATCAACAAGCTTGTATAATGAAAAACATGGACAATATACATTTTATCGGAGTGGCCGGTGGATCCGGCTCAGGAAAGTCAACCGTGGCCCGCAATGTGCTCGAAGCAGTGGGCGCAGAAGACGTCACATATATCCAGCAAGACTCGTATTACAAAGATTTGAGTCATTTGCCCGCTGATGTGAGGATGAAGCTCAATTTTGATCATCCAGACGCCTTTGATAACACACTTTTCTTTGAGCATCTCCAGGCTATCCAAAACAACCTACCCGCCGAAAAACCCCTTTACGATTTTAAAACATTTGCCCGAATTGGCTTCGAAAAAATTGAACCGCGTAAAGTAATTCTGGTCGAAGGCATTCTCGTGCTCGGCTATCAAGAAATCCGCGATATGCTCGGCATCAAAATTTTTGTCGATACCGACTCAGATTTGCGCATCATTCGCCGGATTCGCCGTGACGTGCTGGAACGTGGCCGCTCATTGGAATATGTTTTAAGCCAATATCTTGAAACCGTCAGACCCATGCATCAACAATTCATCGAACCGACCAAACGCTTCGCGGATATCATTATTCCCGAAGGTGGCAATAACCTCGTGGCCATGGATATGCTGATTACAAAAATTCAGGCCCTACTCTCCCATTAAGGGCATGTTTAAGCGCATTCTCAAATGGGCTCTGTGGTCGGGCTTGGGTCTCATCATACTAACAGCGGTTGCAGCCCTGATCTGGAAAGAGACCACGCTCTATCTCTGGCAATCGGTCAGGGGTCAGGTCTCTTTGTTGCTTGGCGGGCAAGCCATCTCAGAATTGGAACAAGATGCGCGTGTGCCCCAAACCCTCAAACAGCAGTTTAAACGGGTGGCTGAGGTCAAACAATTTGCAGAGCAGAAATTGGGACTCAAACCCACCCGCAATTACGAAAAATACCTGGACCTGAAGCGCAATTACCTGGTCATGGTCTTAACCGCTTCCCCCCCCCTCAAAATGGAATCGTATACCTGGTGGTTCCCCGTGGTCGGTACGGTGCCCTACAAAGGCTATTATGACAAAGAGATGGGGCTGCGGGATCAGAAAAAGCTTGAAGCCCAGGGATTTGAAACCCATTTTAGGCCCTCCCCTGCTTACAGCACCTTGGGTTGGTTTCAAGACCCACTCCTCTCCACGATGTTTCAGTACGGCGAGTTTTACCTCGTCAGCACGGTGATTCATGAAAGCGTACATGCATCGCTCTGGATTCCAGGCGATGTGAGTTTTAACGAAAACCTGGCCAGTTTTGTGGGCTATCATGGAGCACTGGCCTATTATGCCCAGAAATATGGCACAGGCAGCAAACAATACCAAGAGGGCCACGCGATTCAAAGCAACCAAAAAGTATTTGCTGAATTTATTGGAGAATTACACGATCAACTCAAGGCTCTGTATGAGGGAGATGCTTTTAGTGCCAATAAACTCGAACGCAAAGCCCAATTGATCGAAGAAATGAAAACCCGCTTTAAACTGGAAACTGTGAAAAAGTTCAAAGGCGC
>CAZRFI010000137.1:0-7711 GCA_964598905.1 uncultured Candidatus Sericytochromatia bacterium
GCCCAGGCATTTTCGCGCCGCAGGGCCTCACGCAGGCTGTGGTGGGTGTGGATCACGTCAAAGGGCGGAGAATCCCGGTCGATCAGGCGGGGCAGCCAATTTTGGCCCTCTAAGCTGGGCAGATCTGCGAGCAATTGATCGAGATACTCGATCGGGTCGATTTGGTATTCCCACTGTAGCCAGCTCTGCCAATATTTGAACAGGCCATAGGCATGGGTACAGCGAAAGAGGCGGGCCAATTGTTCAATCTGAAACATCTCGGCCTCAGAAATGTCTTTGGTGGAGAGCAACATGCCTGTTTCATCGTGCTGCAATTCCCAGGCGGCTTGGTACTCAGGGGCCGCCATGGGGCTATTGGGCAGCACCACTGTGCGAAAAATCTGGACTTCGATGTCTTGCTCAAAACAAAAGCGCAAATCCTGTTTAAACGATGTGCGGCTGCTGCCCGGCAGGCCGATCATCAATTGGGTGCTCATGGGCAGGTGTTTGTCTTCGAAGGCCTTGCGCAGCTTGTCGTATTCGGCTGTTTTGATATTGGTGCGGTTGACCGCTTTGAGGGTGCCAGGATCGCGGGTTTGCAGAGAGACAATCCCATTGCTGATCAAGCCAGCATCACTCAGCATTTCAATGATTTCCACCAGGTGCTTTTTGGTGTTTTTGGCGTAATTGGTGACAATCCGGGTCGGGTATCCGTATTTGGCTTTGGTTTCGCAGATCAAGCGGGTAATTTCGACGTCCCGTTCAAAAATGCCAAAATTGGCGTCGGTGATCCACAGCTCAGAAATGCCATGGCTGCCCAGCCAGTCGATTTCGGCGGCCACACGTTCGAGGGCAAAGAGGCGGATCTTTTGCAAGGTGGCTGAACCCCAATCGCAAAAAGTGCAACCATAAGGGCAGCCGCGGTTGCTTTCTATCGCCGCTGAATTCCAGTGCTGGTAGTCCACCGCTTCAAAAATCCCGTTGAGATAAGGCGAAGGAAAAAGATTGGGATCTTCGCTGCGGGCCCGTGCGGCAGTTTTGATCAGGTTTTCAGCTTCCAAGAAGCCCAGCCCTGCCACCTCTTTGGGCAAAACAGGGTTTTGGGCCAGGCTGTTTAAAAGTTCGCTGACGGTCTCTTCGCCTTCGCCGTGGATCGCCATATCTACTTCTGGGTGGGCCCGCAAAAAAGCTTGGCAGGTCTCAAAATAGGCGGGGGTATCGGGGCCACCGTGCAGGGTCAGACAGAGCGGTGAATACTGCTTGAGCCAACGCGAAATCTCCAAATTGGCCACGCGGGTCCACATATAATTCGAGAAGAGGCAAATGCCAGGGCCGTGTTTGTCGAGTAAGACCTGTAATTCAGATATATTGGCAACAAAGTGGGGTGAGGTATCAAAGCGCTGGGGATCTAGGTTTTGCTGGGCATGGCCGAGAATCAGGCCGAGGGCCAGGGGGGCCCATTGCGGGCTGGGATGGATGCAATAAATGGGCAAGGGGCCCTTCAGGGCAAATAATTCAGCCAAATGTGTTGTGTTCACGGCTCTGTCTTTCTTTTCCAGTCTGCGCCCAAAGTCTGCGCCCAATTTTTGTGGCCAATTGCTGTGCTTAGTTTAAACGGCAGATCTGGTAAGGCTCTTCGCAGGGGTTGCCCAAGGCCACATGGATTTCTCTGCTGCGGGGTTTGATCACCACAGAGCAGGTGGTTTCAAAATATTCACCATGGCGGCAGAGGGTATTGTCGTTGCCTTGGCCGTGGCGGTGGTGGTCGCTGAAATAGTTCTTGAGATCACTTTCATGAAATTGGATTTTGGTGCCTGTCAATTCGTGCAGGCGGTCAAAACGGGCCTCAGAAGATTCGTGCACCCGTTTGCCTGCCAGTTCGGGCACACTTTTTTGGGGATTGTAATAGGCGTTAACGGGGATATCGTGGCTGAGCAAGCTGGGCAATTGGTAATGGTTGGTGGCGATCAGCAGATTTTGGTTGATCTGTTTGGCCTCGACCCGGCTCGAAGAAATCTCCAACAAAAACATTTCACCGTTTTCGTCCAAGACGGTCATAATGGCGCCTCCGGCCTGTAAGCCGGTTTTGAAAAAGTCGATCACTGCCTGGGCACTCTCGCAGGTGCGCAAGGCCTCTTGCACCCGCAGGGTGATCGGCAGCCAATGTTCGGGTTTGTCTTGGCCATAGCCGTAATTATACGTAATGGCGACACCGGCTTCGTTGACGCCGGTGTGGCAGCCGCTTAACGGCGTCATGGTCAATTCGAGCGAGGCCAGACCTTCGCTGGGTTTGGTTTTGCGCACCAAATTGGAGGAGCGCAAGAAAAAGGGATAGTCAAAATTTTTGACCAAAAGCGGTTCTTCGCTGGCCGAAAATGCGGAGGGAATTGCCAAAGACGAGCAGGCGCCCAATTGGAAGTCCACAGAGGCCAGCAAAATTTCGGCGGCGCAGACAAAGGCAAAGCGGTTGAGGGGGATTTTGCTGCCTTCTGCCAAGCCCATCATTTGTTCGAGATAGTGGGGATAATGTTTGCGCAAAGTGGGCAAAAACTGTTTTTGCGATTGCCAGGCGGCGAGCCGCACGGCCAAAGATTGGGGTAGCCAGCGCGGCTTGAGCAGAGCAAAGGTATCCGACTGGAAAAAGGCATTAAAACACAGCCCAATTGCCCGCTCGAGTTCACGGCCTTGGGTTTTGCCGCGCTCATAGGGCGTGCCGATGCATTCAAGGGGCTGAAAGGTCTTTTGCAGTGCTTGGGAACTCATTTTTTGGCCTGATTTTTATTCGTGTTATTATAATTATATACCAGCTCAAAAAAGAGATACTACTTCCTTATGCGTCATGTTGTCAGCGACCCCAGCTTTTTGAATGGAAAACCCTGTCTTTCTGGGGTTCGTCTTTCTCTGGAGCTGATTCTCGAAGAATTTATCCAGAAAAAAAATCTGCGCGAAATTGTGCGCAAATATCCCCAATTGATCGACGATGATGTGGTTTTTGTGCTGCAATACGCGATTCGTTTGATCAATGCCCACCCCGAAGATGCTGAGCCCCCGCGCAAGCCTCACCACCCTTGATGTTGGAGTTTCGGCACCCCCAGCCCGAATGCGCCTCGCTTGAAAAGGGGCGGGAAGTTTCTTTCACGGGCATTGAGACTCCCTTGATTGAACTGACGCTCGACATGGCTTGCGGCTGATGAAGACGCTTGCGCTGCTGATACTTTTATCCACAGGATGTTCACAGCTGATGCAACAGCCCGAATCCACACCTCCCCCAACCACGTTGCCCCCGACCAGTGCCCCAGCCAATAGCCTGGAAACCCAATTGCACCAGACTTTTCCGCAATTGACCCAGCTCAGCAGCGAGAACTGGCCCAGTGGCAGTGAGCGCCTCAGTGGTCAGCTCAAGTGGGTGGAATTGCGCACGCCCCAGAATGACGAAGGGGCAGACAGGATTGAGCAGGTACGCGAGCGCCTGCGCGCAGCGCTCAATGCGATTGTCGTGGCCCAGGCCCATCCAGAATCAGATTGTATTGCCGTACAGGCCCGCCTGGAAAACGGTTTCTGGCTTTTGCGTGCCGAAATTGTCTGCCGCTAGGGCTGTCTTTGTTTTGAGTCGTTGCTGCGGGATCTGATTCAGGCTGACCGGCCCCTGGGTGCGCAGATAAGCTCTGGGGTGGCGGTGTTCCCAAATCCGCGCTTCGTCGCCCCGTTCTTGCAAACGGGTTTGGAGTGAAGGCACTCCCCCATGGCCGTAAACAAAGGCCTTGAGTTCTTCGACACTCAGCAAAAAGACCTCGCGGGGATGGCTTAATGCACCTGCCTCGACCAGTTTTTCTCCCAGGGCGTTAAAAATTTGACGAATAGCGTCTAAGACCTGGGCCTCTGAATGCTCTGCCAAGATCTGAGCTTGCAAGCTGCGCCGGGTCTGTTTGAGACAGTGGTTTAAGCCCGCTTGCAACAAAGGGCTCAGGCGGCTTTCCTGTTTCAGACGTCTTTCGGCCTGACTGCGGATTTCCGTTTCAGCCTGAAGCTGCTCCGCCAGATTCTGGGGCGCTTCGATCAGGGCCAGCAGGCTGCTAATCAGGGCTGTGGGTGCTTGGCCGCGGGCTGTGGCCTCTAATTTATAGCTGGGGGGGCTGGGCTCTCCGTGGCTATCGAGATAGGCGCGGACTTGGTTGTAAAACAGCTCAAAACGGCTGTAACGCAGGCGCTTGAGTAGATCGGGATCGTCTTGATGGCGCAGGATAAAATCATGTAGATCGGGATCTGCCTGTAAGTGTTCTGCCAATTGCAGGCGCGCTTGTGAAGCCTTATGTTGAGCAGCCATCCGTTCGCTGATCAGCAAATCTGCCAAGAGGCTTTCGGGATTTTCGAAGCCTGCGCGGCTTAAGGCTTTTTGGCTTAAGCTGCCAAAGACCCTGAGCAGGCCCAGATTCAGCAGCGGCACTTCTTGTTTGGGCTGCAGATCGGCGCAGATCCGGCTGTAAAGTGCCAGCAATTCATGGGTATCTAAACCGGATAAATCTTGGCTTTTCAGCTTATCGCTGATCGCTTGGCGTGTGTTGAGATAGGCAGCCATTTCTTTTATCTGGTTTTTCCGAAAAGCCTTCCAGCGACGGCTGAACTTCCACCAATCGCGGCTATAAGGCCCCCATTGCAAGGGCGGCAAAGGGGCCAGTTCAAACGGTTCTTCCAATGCCAACCATTGCTCCCAGAGTGGCAGATCGGCAATCTCGCCTGGCAGCAATTGAAACAGGCGTTGCCAATGGCCGAGATGATAATAGATCCGGCCATCCAAATGCCCGAGCAGATTTTCCAAAACTGGCTGGTAGTCTGACTTCTGCTCTGAGAGCAAGCCCAAGCGGGTCAGGGCCTGGCCCCAAATTTCAGTTGTGCGTTGGCGCAAATGGGAGTAGGTCAAGGGCGAGGTGATACCTGGATAGCGCTTGGCCAGGGCATATTGGGCAAAAACCGTGATTTTTCCTTTGGGAATATTGGTGAGTGGACGGGATTGTTGCAACCAAAACTGTCCTTTGGCGTCTTGGGTCCACTCCAGCGCTTGGTGGTGTTTGAAGAGTCGTTCACTTCGCAAGGCCAATTCCACCAGTGCTTCGCGCATCTGTCGGTTGAGAATGGCTTGGCTGCGCAGCTGAATCGGCACCTGGCTTAGGGTCATTCCCCCTTCGGGCGCAGGCACCCACTGCTCCCATTTTTCGCTCACCTGCAGATCCCAGCTTTGGCTTTCGCGCAGGTAGAGGTAGTTTTCGCTTTCTACCAGTGGGTTGGCGGCGTCTTCTTTGAGGCCGTAGGTGGCATAGATCAGGAGTTCATTTAAATCGCCTTGGGGGTGTACCGTCAAGACTTGGCCCGAAGCCCGGCTGGGAATCATTTTTTGGATCAAGATCCGCAGGGGAATGTCGGTCGGAGAAAGCCCTTGGGCATCCAAAGCCAACATCACCGCTTCCCGAAACAAGCTGGCCCAGCAGTTTTTCAGGTTCTCTTCCAGGGCCTGGCGCGGCAGACAAAAACGGGGCTCAATGTATTGGCTCAGATTTTGCAGATCTGAATTTTCACTGACGATATACGCCTGCAGCGAATAGATTCCATCATTGGGCAGGGCGTGATTGAGTGCATTTTGCAGCGGGCTGGGCAAAGGCAGATCCTGCAGCATTTGCACCAGTTGAAAGCTGGTTTGTTCCAAGCTGAGCCGCGATTGCAAATTGATCCGCGCGAGCAGTTTTTGTAGCTCTTCTTCGTTTTCGCTGCAGATCTGTTTAAAAGGGGTGGGGCTCAGCGCCCACCAGGGAAGGACGGGCAAGCCTTTTTGGGCCATTTGCCAGAGATTCTGGCCTTGGGGGCCCAAGAAGGGGAAATAGTTTTCGGGACTTTCAGCGGTATAGATCAGGGGTTCTGCCATGAGATGCTCCTTTGCAGGCCAAAAACCACTCTGGCGCCAAGGGTGGATCCAGATGATTTGAGATAAACGTGTTGTGGGTTTCTGTCTAGCAGTTTAATCCCACAGGCAGATCCAGAGCAGTTATGCAGCACACACTCTCAGCAATTATTTTTGAAATACCCAGTTTAATAATGCCAGGGAAATTCGCTGTAATCCTGTTTGCGCTTTTCTAAAAAGGCGTCGCGGCCCTCTTGGGCCTCGTCGGTACCATAGGCCAAACGTGTGGCTTCTCCGGCAAAGAGCTGTTGCCCAACCAAGCCATCGTCGAGCAGATTAAAGCCAAATTTGAGCATACGCATGGCGGTGGGGGATTTGCCATTGATCAGCTGTCCCCATTCCAAGGCGACCTTTTCCAGTTCGGCATGGGGCACAACTTTGTTGACCATGCCCATTTCAAAGGCCTCTTGGGCAGAATAATCCAACCCCAGGAAAAAGATCTCACGGGCCCGTTTTTGGCCGATTTGCCGGGCCAAATAGGCAGATCCATAACCGGAGTCAAAGCTGGCCACGTCGGGATCGGTCTGTTTGAAGATCGCATGTTCAGCTGAAGCCAAGGTCAAATCACAGACCACGTGCAGGCTGTGCCCGCCGCCCACGGCCCAACCGGGCACCACAGCGATCACAATTTTGGGCATAAAGCGGATCAGTCTTTGCACTTCGAGAATATGCAGGCGGCCCAGTCGGGCGGGATCTGCTTTGCCAGGATCTCCCTCGTATTTATAACCGTCTTTGCCGCGAATGCGCTGATCGCCCCCAGAACAAAAGGCCCAGCCCCCATCTTTGGGAGAGGGGCCATTGCCCGTGATCAGCACACAGCCCACATCGCTCCACTGGCGGGCGTGTTCAAGGGCCTGAAAGAGTTCATCTACTGTGTGGGGGCGGAAGGCATTGCGCACCTCGGGACGATTGAAGGCGATGCGCACCGTGCCCTGGTGGCGGGCTCTGTGGTAGGTAATATCTGTAAAGTCAAACCCGGACACGGCTTGCCAAGCGTCGGGGTCGAAGAGTGGGGAGGGATCTGTTGACATGGGTTTTTCCTTGTTGGAGTGGTGCTTTTCAGTATACCCCAGCTGTCAAAAGCCAAGAAAAAAGGAGGGTCCGAAGACCCTCCCGCACTGGTCGTAAATATCAGGGGCGTGAAATTTAAGCTGCTGGGGTGGCAGCGGTCTCAGCGGGAGCCGCAGCGGTTTCGCTTGTGGCTTCGGCCTGAACTTCTGCTTCAGCTTCGATATTGACTTCTTCTGCTTTTTCTTCAGCGGGTGCTGAAGCCGTGGCTTCAACTTCAACTGTTACGGTGGCGGTTTCGGTGGTTTCCGTGCTGGCCAACGTGGTGGCGGGCTCTTCCACAGTTACTGTGGTATTGGTTGCGGGATCCGCACAAGAGCTGGTCACATCACCTGCGGCACTGATGCCGACAGTCAAATTGCGGGTGGTGGTTTTGCCATCCGCGCCGGTCCAGGTAATGGTGCCGGTGCCGGTCACAGAACCATCAGCAGCCACAACACGCTCTTGGTTCACTTCACGTTTGCGTTTGTCGTTCCAGGTGGTCGTGGATTCGATCGAGACATTGCGGCTGCCGTCGGCATTGACGGTCACAGTGCGATGTACCATGCGGGTGTAGTCTTTGTGGGCAACGTCCAGTTTGAAGTCGAGGCTGACGAGCTTGCCATTCATCGTGGTGCGCATCAGGTAGGTATTGCGCTTCAGGCCAATCCGGGTGTTTTCAAATTCAATTTTCACGGTCTCCGTCACGCTGCCATCGGCATTGGTGACTTTGTC
>CAZRFI010000137.1:7811-12361 GCA_964598905.1 uncultured Candidatus Sericytochromatia bacterium
GTGGCAGAAATTTCGCCACGGGCAGGTATATTCAGGGCTTTGGTGCTGAATCCGCTGTCAGCAGCCACGGTGGTGGCATCGCTGTAGAGGGCTTCTTCTTCGTGCAGGGAGACCAGATCGGCTTGCATTGTCGTGGTGCTGCTGGCTGTGGTGGTCACGCTGCTACCTGTAGAAGTATTGGTTCCAGTAGAAGTATTGGTTCCAGTAGCAGTGTTTGTACCTGTAGATGCGCTGTTATTGCCGGTGGTGGCTGTATTGGTTGGGTTTTTGGCAGAAACAGGACCTGCTGCTTGGGGGGCACAGGCTGTGAAGATACTCAGAGCCAGACTGGTGGCCAGGGTCATTTGAATCAATTGCTTAGCATTTTTCATTTTCGTTCTCCTCGAATTTTAGGGTGAGATTGTGTCTCTCTGTCTCTATTTAATAATTTTCTTGACAACTTGTCAAGTGGTGGCGCGAATATTTTTGAAAAATTTTAACTTTTAAAAGGGAGAACCTTGAAAGAAAATCCCAACAAAACAGGCCAATGAAGCATAACACGATTGCAGAAGCGGATCCAGAGCGGCTGCGTTTGCCCTTTCTTGGGGTCAGAGCGGTTACAATGAAATATATGTCACAACTGGCTGTATTTCTGGTTTTTTCTGCTTGGCCCAGTCCCTGTTCTTCACATCTGCAAAAGCTGGAATCCCTGCGCCGTGATTACGGGGTGAATTTGACCGTGGTCGATAATGGCATGGGATTACGCCCCGCTTTTTTGTCAGCTTGGAAGCCCCAGAAGCGGATTATCTTTCCTCTGCGCCTCTATCCTGCGCAGGTCCTCTTGGCGTGTCTGGAACAGGAGCCGCTGGCTGAACTCTGTCTTTGGTGGCAAGCGGAAGCCGATTTCTATCCCCCTGTGCTGGCTGATTGGCAAGCCGAATTGTCAGAGTGGACCACCCTTCAGCCTGTATTTTTAAACCCAACACAGGCTCTTTTTCAAGAGGGACCCGATCTGTCTGCCCTGTCGGAGCGCTTTCGGCCTGCGAGTTTGCCCTTTTTTCCACCGGTCTTCTGTTTTTCTCCTGAAAACACCGCTGTGCTCAGACAGTGGGCGGCTCCCCATGAGCAAATGCCCTTGATGTTGATGGGCGTAGATCAGAGGTATCTCTGTGAATTTAACGGAGCGCTGGTGCCTTTGTCTGCCGAACCTGCTTTGACCTGGCCCGAAGCGCAAAACCGCTTGGCCCATGCCCATTCTGCTCGCCCACTTCGGCGCAAAGTTCTGTTAGAATCCCTGCTGCGGGCCTTTCCTGGCACAGGGCCGTTGCTCAAAGCTCTATTTCCGCTTTTGACCCTGGCTGAAGCCCTGCAACTTTTGGAAGAAACCCAGCCGCTTGAATGGGTGGGTTTTCCTGAACTCTTGCTCTGGGCCTGTCAGGCACTTTTTGCTGCCGGGCACAGTGCTGCGGCGATTCAAACCAAAGACGGTCTTGATCTGCTTTATCCAGGCCTGCGCTTACCAGCCACAGGTTGGACCGCTCTGCCTTTGCCGACCCGTTTACAGGCCCCGACCCCAGAATCCTTGCTGATTTTGATTGTGGGAGGAGCAGACGAAGTCCCTGCTTTAAAGACAGAATTGGCACCGCTTTTGCGTCTGGGAGCAACAATGAGCTGGTTGGAAGAAAAAGAGACCCTGCTCACAGATTTTGAATCGTTTGTGGCGCGGGTGCAGGAAAAGTGGATCTTGGTTTTGCGCAGCCACGAACATTTGAGCCCAGGGGATTTTAATCTGCTGCAACAGTGGTTGTGGTTCCCGCCCAATCACAGACAATCTATCTGTGCTCAGATTCAGGAATACGATGCCCAGGGGTATATTGTTGCTGTGCGCCAAGAGGCCCGTTTCTTTCCCCGTTCTCATCCCCCCCGTTTGCGCTCTTTGACACCTTTTTTACTCGTCTCTGAAGCTGAAACCGAAATGGGCACTTTCTTGAATTTGACATTGCACCAGCCGGAAACCCCTTCGAATTCTGCCTTGAGCCAGGTTTTGTCGCTCTGCCAGCAACAAAACTGGACCCAGGCTTTGCCTGGTTTTGAGCGAATTTTAAAGCAAAATTCAGAAAGTTTGCAATCGGCCCAGGTTCAGCTCTTGTGGCTGCACTGTCTTTTGGAGAATCAGGCTTTTTCGCGCTTTGAACAGGGCCTGGCAGAATGTCCCCAGGCTTATCACGCCATTCCTGATTTTTACTTTCTCAAAGGGGCCTATCTGCGCCGTTCAAAGCAGTGGCAAGCCGCTGAGTTGGCCTTGGAACAGTGCCTCACCTTGCGCCCAGAAGAATTGCGGGCTTTGCCCTGGTATTCTCCCGACAGTTTGGAGCGTTGGCCATTATTGGAGTTGAAGCAACTTTACTGGGAGCAATTGTTTCAGGCTGAACTGGATATTCGCGCCCGACAACAACAGGTTCGGGCTCTGCGCCGGGTTTTATTGCAATTGCTGCCTCATTTTCCCTCCGGGGAATTGGCCCCTGCTGAGTGGTCTCTCTATCTCTATTTGGGCTGTGTGGCACTTTTGGGTGGGCATTATACGCCGGGCACCAGCGCCCGCGATCTGTTTCTTCAGAATTTGCCTGCGGGCACAGAGCAGATAATGGAAGTCTATTATATTGAAACGGCTTTATTGTATTTGGCCGGGCAGTTCAGCACCTTACCCGATCGCCTGCCGCCCGGACAGAGTTATGAGAGTATGCGGGATTTGCAGCAAGATCCAACCTATTTAATGCCCTTTACCCAGACACTTTGGCAGAATTCAGAAATGGATGGCCCCCAGATTGCGACTGTCTTTTTGGTCTGTTCTTGCCTGGCTTACCGGGATATCAGCTACTTGCTCTGGTTGGTGCGTTTGCAGTCGGCTTCGGGCCAGCAGGCGGAGGCCCGTTTTAGTTTAAAGATGGCGGCGCTGATCTTTCCCCAACATGCCCTTCTGCCTGCGGATCCTGAGCTGAATTGATGCCATTGGCAGGCTTCAAAAGCCCGTGTTAAAATCCCCTCGTGTAGAATCCCCTAAATATTAAACGAGGCAAACAACATGCTGGGATTGGTCTGTATTGATATCGACGGCACTTTAATTGGCCAGCAAAAGCAGGTGCATCCCCGCGTTTGGCAGCAAGCGCAAGTGGCGCGTGAAGCGGGGATACATTTGGCGATTTGCACCGGGCGTCCGGCCCTGAGTGTGACCCGGGGCTATGCTGAGCAACTCAATCCCCAGGGCTGGCATATTTTTCAGAGTGGGGCCAGTCTCTATCATGTGGGCTCAGGTGAAAGCCGCTCTCACCCGCTTTCTCAGCAGGCTTTAAAGGTTTTGCTTGATTTGTACCGCGAACAGGGCTGGGTCTTGGAGTTGTACAGCGACCACGACTATGTGGTCGAGAGCTTCAGCGATTCTGTGGCCGATCGCCAGGCCCGCTGCCATGCTGAATTGATCGATGTGCCTTATCTGCCGCGCCCCTTGGACAGCCTTGAGGGCAATTTGGTGCGCGCCCAGTGGGTGGTCTCCGATGCCCAGATGCCAGCCTTGATGGCCAGTGCCTTTGAGGGGGTGCTCTATTCCTCCGCCACATCCCCTTCGGTACCCGACTCTAATTTTGTCAGTGTGACCCAGGCCGGGGTGGACAAATGCAGTGCGATTCGTGAATTGGCCGAACTCTTGGGCGTACCCTTAGCGCAAACCATGATGATTGGCGATGGCCAGAACGATATCCGTGCGATGGAATTGGTGGGCCATTCGGTGGCGATGCAAAACGGCGATCCCCGCTTGAAAGCTGTGTGTAAATACGAAGTGGGTCATGTCGATGCCGGGGGGGTGGCCGAGGCCTTGGACTTGGCGATGAACTTGGTGTAACACCAAGAATGAACGCTAGGCTTGGCCTTCGAAGCGGGCCCGCAAAGCGTCCACCGCTTTCTCGGAGGTGTATCCCAATTTGACCAACATCTCTACCAAGCTCAGTTGGGCATATTCGGGACTGCTGCGCATGGAGCGGGCATAAGAGAGCTGCCAGTCTTCGATCAACTCCATATCAATCAGGGCCAAAGTAAAGGGATCTGTATTATAAGCCGCTTGGTGTGCCAAAGCCGCATCTACCTGTTGCGCATTTAAAAAACCCAGCGAGATCATGATCTCACCCAGGGGCTCATAGAGCGAGCGGGGAAGATGGTATTGGTATTTCAGGGCTTTTTGCAGTTGCTCATCATCGATATACCCCAGTTTGAGCAGAATCTGCCCAAGCAGGCCCTGGAATTGGGTGCCTTCAGTGTGGCTCGACTCGTAAGGTTTGGGTGGCGGTGCAGCATCAGCGTTCTTTTGATAATACTGCTTCATGGCCTGTTGGATCATTTCTTGGGTTGCCGCGCCAATTTCCAAAATGGCCGTGCCCTCACGGATGGGAATATCACTCACCCGTCTCAGCTCCATGGCTTTTTCGACATCTGATGCTTGTAATTGGTTTTCTTGCAGCAAAATTTGCACAATCGGATCGTGATAATGGGCTTCTGTATCAGCTTGGCTGGCTGCTTGGCTG
>CAZRFI010000138.1:0-1617 GCA_964598905.1 uncultured Candidatus Sericytochromatia bacterium
CAGCCCAGTGTTCAGCAGCTTGCTGCGCAGCCTCAGAAAAAACCAACTCTGTGTCACGCCCGCAGACCCAAAGCCGGGTATCTTGGGCAAAGAGGCGTTGAAGCCCTTCGTCCAGGCCCCCTGACAAGGACGAATAATAGCGCGGCTCAAAGATCCGGCGGTAGAGATCTTCGCCGCAGACAAAGTCCACACGGGCAGCTCCACCCGCCCGCCTAAATAATTCAGCGGTTTCGTAAAGGGCGGGGGTACGGGTCAGAGCCACGGGCCAGGGCTGAAAAGCCAGCATTGCCAAACGGTGGGCCAAATCTGTACTGGCGGCTTGGCCTTTGTCAGCATTGCTCAGGCTGATCTCCAAGACAGGCGACAAGTCAGGGGACTGTTTAAGTACTTCTTGGGGCAAGCTTAAATGGGCCAAGGTGACGGGATTAAAAGCCCCTTTGTGCAAAAGTAGATTTTTGCCACGCAGCGCTTCCAATGGGCGTACCGCTTGCAAAGACCCGGCCTGGGGCAAAAACAACAATAACTCCGCGTGACCCGCTTGCAACAGTTCACAGGCTTTGAGGGTATTCTCAAAGGGTGAGAGGTGCCAACCCTGCCAGAGGTCAAGCTGAAAACCAGCAGGCAAAACCAAACGCACTGGTGACAGGTCATTGTATTGCGCCAATTGGCACAGCAAAGAGACCCCCACTTGACCCAGACCAAATTGCTGTGCCAGCCGTGAAACAGCAGGGAAACGCAGATGAATGTGCCAGCCCCGGCCATCGGAAAGAGCCAGGGCCAGCCAGGCATGGTGATCACCACGAATCTCAGTATCCGAGGCCACCACACCACTCAGGGCCAGCGAGAAAAAATGGTTTTGCCTGTGTAAATTGTGCCGGGCCCAGGCTTCGACTGTCTCACAGGCCACAGCACGGGCCTGTTCGCCATAACGCGAGATCTGAGCCGCCTGGGCATAGCTGCTGTATCCCGCCCAGAGGGTCGAAGAGGCGCCAGGGGCGCTTTGCAGCAAGGTTTGCACCCAGCTACCCGTCCCGACCTCTTCGATCACACCCTGCCAGGGAGAGTCATGCAGACAGGTTAAACCGGCCTGCAGAGCCAAAATACGGTTTTCAAACGAATCTGACATGGGGGCTAAACCTGGCTTTCCGGTTGCAATGCCGCAGATGCGGAGACAGATTCTGGGGCCAAGAACATGACCTTGAGTTCGGGACATTGGCTGAATTTCCAGATCTTGCCGTCGATATAATAGTGAAAGAGGGTCAACATGCTAAAAGGGGCAAAGAGCAGATAAAAGGTTGGCTGAGAATAGCCAAAGACCTCAATCACCCCTGCAATCAAGCCATAGAGCAGGGCCGCTCCCAGCCAGCGCAGAGCCACGTGGCGAATCTGGGGAAAGCGCCGCTGCTGATACACGGCCACAAAACCATGGTACTGCGCATTGTGGTAAGCCGTTTCGAGGGCCTCTGCCACCAAAAAGGGCACTGCTGCCACGACAAAGATACAAAAATGGGTCAGCAGGGCCATGGCCATCACCAGCAGCTTGGGCAAATTGAGGGGTTGTTTGGCACTGGCCAGATGCAATTGGCGCAGCACCAAAAGACCAAAGGCCATAAAACC
>CAZRFI010000138.1:1717-12323 GCA_964598905.1 uncultured Candidatus Sericytochromatia bacterium
GAGAGCAAAAACAGCGCCAGTCCCCAGGTATAGAGGTGGGGATGGCGCTTAAATTCTGCGGGGTCGGCGTGGGTGCGCGAAAAGGTCTGAAAAATATGCGGCAGATCGAGAAAGGTCGTAAAAACAAAATAGGTGATCAGCACCGACATGCCCGTGGGATGGTAGCCCAGATAGCGCAGCCCTTCATAAAAGCCCCAAAAGACAAAACAGAGCAAACCCGAACCGACAAAAAGCGTCAGGTCATAGCGGGCGCTGACCAACCAGCGGGAGCGAAAGGTCAGGCGGGGAGAGGCCGGGGCCGTAGACATGGAATTCCTCGTTTACACTAAAAAGGCTGCACTCTATAAAGAGTACAGCCAAAAGAGGGGGAAGAAAAAGGAAAAACAATTAGTTGGATTTGGGTTTGTGGGAGGCGACAAGGTTAAAACCAGCCAGGAATTCTTGGCCCACAAAGCTCTCTTTGACCTGTGTACCAGTCCAGGCAGCGCCCCGGTACAGACCGTAACCGACGGCAGCGACACCACCGACAGCCACACCAGCGGCTTTGGCAGTCAGTTCCAGACCTGCCAGAGGAGCGTAGACCATCATGCCAGCGGCACCTTCGACAGACTGCGCCATGCCATTGACCATGGTGCCCATGCCCTGACCCATATTGACAAAGCCGTCACCCATGTGTTGACCCGGTGTGGTACCTTCGTATACTACTTTGCCACCGGTCAATGCGATGGCCGTACGGCCTGCACCTTCTAAAGCACCAGCGGGAGCATAGACAACCGCTTTGCCTGCGCCGTAGAGGGTTTGGCCCATGCCCTGAGCCTGGGTGACTTGGCCACCCCAGAAATGTTCAAAAGAACCTGCAAATTTATCGCTAAAACGGGGACGGCCAGCGGGTTGATTGTTGATTGGGGTAGCCACTGGGGGTACAAAGGGATCAGAAAAGACAGGGCCGCCACCATTGGGATTGCCCACGGGAGCACCGGGATAAGCTGGAGAACCGGGTTTGGTCGGAATCGGGAAAAAGGGTTGAGGAGCAGCAGCCGGACCGCCCATAAAATATTCGTCTTGACCGACTTTGACAAAGTGAATTTCTTCTTTGGGGACACGGGGAGAGACATTCAGACGGCCGGTATCAAATTGCATATGGGCAACATCGCGCTGAATTTGGGTATAGCGGTCGGTATTGCCCCGCGCAAGGCTCTGAACCACATTGGGTGTATATCTGAACTGGACACCTGCGTCCATATTGGTGGGTCTGTAAGCGGCTACGGCTGTCATTGTCTTTTTCCTTCCCCAGTTAAACACTTCTAAATCTTGAGTTAGTCTCTTAATATACTTTATAGGAAGAAAAAGATTTATCTTACGTCAACATTGAGTTAAGAATTAGTTAATTCAGACCAGAGCAAATGGGCCAATTGAGCCAGCCACAAATCAGATGCAGACTCATTTTCGAGCTGATCGGCAAAAACCGCCAAGACCATTTCTGCTTGGCCGTCATGAATATAACCGACATCACTGCGGGTACCTGGCAGCTCTCCGGGTTTATTGGCAACATACACGGGTGGGCAAAAGAGAAAGGGAATTTTTTCGCGATCTTGTTGCTGGTGCAAAATGGCCAACATCTGCTCACAGCCCTCGGAACCGGGTTCAGACAACTGGTGCCTGACCAACTTTTTCATCAGCAGCAGCATGTCTTCAGGGGTGGTCCAATTGTCGATGCCACGCGCTCGGGCCTGCAAATCCATCATGCGCCGCTCGATGCGGGTCTGTTTGAGGCCATTTTTGCGAATCCAGCCCTGCAGCCGGGGCAGACCAAAAAGTTTGATCAAAAGATTGGTGGCGGTATTGTCGCTGATAATTGTCATTTGCCGCGCCACTTCGTACCAGGAAACCGGCGTACCCACAGCTATATTGTCAAAATAAGGCGAGTCTTCGACCCAGTCTTCGCTTTGGTAATAATAGGGCACATCGGGAATCCAGTCGCGCTCAGCCGCCGCGCAGTACATGGCCAGAATTGGCAATTTGATCGTGCTCGCGGCAAAAAAGGGCCGATTGCCATAACTCAGGCGTTTGCCTGTCTTGAGACATTCAGCGGCAAAGCCCGCCTGCCCGGCCAATTGCTCCAAATGCGTCTGCAGGCTCAGCGGCAAACCGGCTGCCGGGTTTTTAGCCATCGGAATGAGCCATGGTGATTAACCCTCTGGAGCAGGGTCTGGCGGAGCGGGCAAGGCAGGCTCAGGCACAATCAGACGCTTGACTTGGGGATAACCCAGGCCAATTTGCAATAATTCAATCAGGGTCAAGGTTAACACGATCATCAGTGGCGCCAAAACAATTCCCAAGAAACCAAAGACTTTTAAACCGCCCAAAACCGCCAGAAAAAGTACAAGTGTATTCAAACGGTTGTCTTCACTGCTGACAGAGCTGATCAAAATCGGGCGCAGGATATTGTCGATCGTGCCGACCACGAGTGTTCCCCAGAGCACCAGAATCAAGGCTTTGATCGGGTGGCCCTGAAAAAAGAGCCAGGCTGCAGCAGGGAGCCAGACCACAGGCGGGCCCACCAAAGGCAAAAAAGACAGTACGGTCATGGTCACACCCCAGAGAATCGCCGAAGGCACGCCCAGAACCAGAAAGCCCAAGCCCCCCAACAGGCCCTGGGCACAGGCTGTGCCGACCGAGCCAAAAATCGAGGCCTGAACCACCTCACGCATGCGGCCCAAGACCAAATCTTTGTATTGAGACTCAATCGGGATCAGGGATTTGAGGTAATCGACAAAGCGTTTGCCATCACAGAACAGAAAAAAGAGATTGATCTCCACCAGCAATAATAAAATCACCATGCCCGAGAGGGCCCTAAAAAAGTCTGTCGAACTCGCCAGCATAAACTGGCTCAGGCCCTTGAGGGAATTCATAGCGGTGTTTTTAAAGTCCAGGTTTTCAACCTTGACAAAACGGCCCAAGAAGTCTTGGATTTGAACCAGCCAGGGCTGCTGCAAAATCGGGTGGTGGCGCAGGGTGTCGAAGTTGATATTCTGGGCAGAATGCGAGAGCTGACGGGCCCCTTCACTCAGATCTTGAAAGAGCAGAACCATTAAAAACAAAAACGGCAGAACCAGCCCCAAGGTCAAGCCCAGACACATCAGCAATGCCGCCACTTCTGGACGTTTGGGCATCTGTGCCAACAAGCGGGTATAAACCGGATAACTCAAACTGACCAGCACCCCAGCCCAAAGCAATGAGTTCACAAAGGGCTCAAAGATCAAATAGAGTTGCCAGAGCATCGCCCCCAACAAGAGAGCAACAAAAAGTGTAAAAAAGAGTTTGCGATCCATGCTGCAGATTATACCCCCCTCTTGAAAAACTGTCTGGGAGTCCTGTCACAGCATTACGGCGACGATAAGCCTTGAATCAAAGGGACTGCGCTAAAAAACAGCGCCCCGCAAAGGTCTGAATGCGCTGCTGCCAGCGGGGCAAATCGTACTCTGCACGCAAATACTCTCTGACCGCCTGGCCACTGTGGTTGAGCTGAGCAAGGGGCTGTTCAAAGGCCTTGCGCATAAGCCAACCCAATTGTTCGGCAAATTGCGCAGGATCGCCACTCCCTGCCTGCTCAGCAAAGGGGCGCTCCAAAAAGGGAAATTGACCTGCGGCAATCACCTTACAGCCAGCAGCCTGGGCTGCCAAGGCCCAAAGCCCTGTTGTGGCAGGATCCACTTCAATAAAGACCTGAGAACCGGTATACAAACCGGGCAAGTTGTGAGGCCCCAACTCTTCTTGCACAAAAGTCAGAGAGGGGATCAACTCAGGATCATACCCCTGGCATTCCAGCCAAGCCATGACCTGTTCCAAAGCCAACTCAAAGCTTTGTGTCAGGGGTTTAATCACGAGATTAACCCGTTCTGGCTCTGCAAAGGTCTTTAGATAGGCCTTCAAGACAGACTGCCAAGGCCGTTCGAAAGCGTCTGAGACCTGATCCAGGGCAAAATCAAGACAGGCAAAGAAAGCAAATCGCCCCTGCGACTCTTCTAAGATCAAAGGAGACACCTGGGAGGAAAAAACCTCAAAATCCACAGCTGGAGGCAAATACAGCAATGCCTGCTCGGGCCAGTTCACGTTTTTTAAGGCCTTGCCCTGCTCTGGATGGGCATAGAAGACAGCCGCCACCTCTGTCGGAGAGGGCAGTGCCTGATGGTCGGACGTTTGCAACCATGCCCAGCTTGAATCTCCCTGCCAGGGCGCCTGGGTCTGAACTTGAAAACGGGTTTGATCAGGCCTTTGTACAAATTGCAAAAGCGCATTTGAATAAGGCGACAAAGTAAAAAACAACGCTGGCTCGGGCCAAAAAACCCGCAGCGGGCGTTTTTCAAGACCTGTATCTGGCAAATTCAGGCGCAGATATTGCTCCAGGCTTAACCCCCGCTCCCAGGCGTAACGCAGATAGGCCTTAAACCGCTCCTCTTGCCCCACCTGCAGACATTGCTCCAGCAGGCGTTGCAACCCCGGCAGGCAGGGTTCAATTGTGTCAGGGATCGGCAATTCGCTGAATTCAGGCCAGTGCCCCGTTTCAGTCAGCGCACCGGCCAGCGCCCGGGTCAACGCCCCCTGCCAAGCGGCCTGGGCCCGTGTTGCAGCCTCTCTGACAGCGGGTTGCTGATTGCAAAGCCCACCGATCTCTGTGCGAATACGTCCTGCCATGGCCTGCCAAGAAAAAGCTTCAGATTCCTTTCGGGCGGCCCTGCCTTTTTGCACAATGGCTTCGGGGTTCGCAACAATCGCCCGCAAACAATCAGCCAAAGCCTTCACATCAACCTCATGATAATAGGGGTAATAAGGAGTGATGCCAATATCCCCCAGACTCTTGCCCAATTCAAAGGCCGTCCAGGTGGGCAGATACCAGGCCGAATCAGCAGAGCTGAACTCCGGCGCGGGCCCCGCCTCGGGTACCACCACGGGTAGCCCACAGGCCATGGCTTCGAGAATCGGCAAGCCAAACCCCTCCCCCCGATAGGGGTGAACATAGACATCACAGGCCCTGTAAAGCGAGGCCAAGTCCTGCTCGGAGAGATCCGAACGGGTGATCAGTTGCAATTCGGGAGCGGCTGGGTTTTCGCCAAAAAAGGCCAGTGCCTCGGCCAAAGAGCCTGTCGAATAGACCCCCTGATCGCCAAAGCCTTTGATCACCAAAGCCACATCATCAGCGGCGCTAAAGGCCTGGGCATAGGCCTTTAAAAGCAGATCGACACCTTTGCGCGGAATCAACCCCCCCACAAATAAAAAAACGGTTTTTTTGCGCTGGGACAGGGGCCACTTGGGCCCTTCGGGGCAATAAAGGGCTGTGTCCACCCCATTTGGGATCACCCGGATGCGCTCAGGCAAAAGTCCCGAATGTTCAAAGCTGCGGGCCACAAAGGCCGAAGGCACCCAAACCTGATCCAGGGCAGCATTGAACGTTTTCACCCAGCTTTCAGGCAAAACCCCATGCTCCCAAGGCAAGATATTGACCCATTTGCCCTGTTGGGGCGGCACGAGCCGAGGCGGCCAACGGTGGCTGATCAGGGCATCGGGCAATTGCACATGGTTGTTTAAATCCCCCGGCGGCTCAGACTCGGCAAATTCAGGGGGATGAAAGGGCAATGTCGTAAAATAGAGCGCCGTGTCGCTCTGTAACAATTCAAGCAAGCGGCGGTTGATTCTGGCCAAACTGTGGTGAGACTGAATCGCACCTTCCCAGAGCAGATAACCCTCCCGTTCTGGTTCTAAGGGCTCAGGGGGAAATTTTTGCCAGATCAGACGCTCCAGGGCATGAAAAATCTCCACACTTTCCAAAGCCATCATATGCCGCTGGGCCAGATCACGGCCCGCTTCTAGCTGGGCCAAGGCCTGCTTGGGCTGACTTTCGCCCAAGAGCGCAGCCCCATGCAAACGAAAGGGAATTTCAAGCGGGCAGGCGGCCTGGGCAGCAGCATACCCGCTTAAAAGGGCGGGCACGTCTTGTAAAGCGCTCAGCGCCTGTAAATAGAGCTGAAAAAAGGGGGCCAGCGGGGCCTGAGTCAAAGCCTCTTCTGCCCGTTCACGCAGTTCTTGCCAACGCCCCAAGCCCTGAAGACACTCCATTTCAATGATGGCTAAAGCAAAGGCCAAAGCCTGCACAGAAGGATACCAGACCGACAAAGACTGAAAGATCTGCTCTTGGGCCAGCAAGAGTGGGGGAAAATCTTCCAAGTCAAGCGAAGCACTTTTTAAGCCCAGCAGATGGTGCAAGGCCAACCCCCATTGCCTTTGTTTCCAAGCCCAAATCAGGGCTTGCAGAGTCTGCAATTGGGATGATAATTCAGACAGACATTGATGCGCGGCCTGCAAAAGGGGGCCGGGCTGAGTCAAACTTAAGGGATGAAAGGCTGCCCGCACATAATTGCTCACCCAATAAGAATAATAGCGCTGATCGCGCTTAAAAACAGGCTCTTTGAGAACCTCCGGCAAGAGAGCCAAAGCCAAGGGATTCTCAGCTTGCACCAAGGTCAGCGCCTCGGTCTCCAAGCGCAGCAAAGAGGATTGGGTATTTTTTTGTAAACGCGCTTGAACCCGCTGCTCAAAAAGTGAAGACTTGGCTGCCAATTCGGCCCGCAGGGCCTGAAAACAGCCCCGCAAAGACACATGGGGCCTGAGCGCATTGAGCGCTTGATGGATTTGACTGCGACGCAGCGGATCAGCCTCTAATGCTGCCAGCACTGTTTCAATCTGACCAGGTGCATAGGTCAGATAATGCTCTCCGGCCCGCAATTGTGGCGGCAAGCCATTCAGTCCTTCAGGGCAGAGCAGCAAAGCCCCACAGGCCAACACCTCCAGCATCCGCGCCGTCAGGGTGGGGTCATCGCAGATCACGTAACGGCTGCGCTGGAAATAAAAGGGCAAAAAAGCAGGCGTGGTGGCAATAAAATAACGGCATTTCCAGGGCAGAGACTCATAGCTGGGCAATGCCGGGGAATAGGGGTTGCTGGCGATATAGATCAGGTCATAAAGCAGATCACAAAGCGGATCTGGCGTTGACAGCGGCTGGTGCAAATCCGCTTCAATGCCCTGCCAACGGGTCTCCAAAACAGGCAAACCCAAGTGCATAAAAAGGGCAAACGCAGCTTCAGACAAAGCCACAACCCCATCATAGAGGGCAAAAGTTTGGCGGATATCCGCTTCGGACAAGCCCCTGGGCAGATCCGCAAAAGCAATCAGTGGCAATGGACTTTGAAACACTTGGCGGGGCGGCAAACGTTTGTGAGGCTCCAAGAGAAAGACCCACTCGGCCTCAGGCAAATGGTCCAAGCGCAAGGCATCCAAGCTTGGCAATTGGGCACTGACATGCGTTCCCGGCAATTCATAATTAAAGGCCTTGCTCTCTAATGGGGCTTGTCCTGCTGCCAAGGTCCGGCGCAGGGCCTGATCCAACCCCTGACGCAAGTCGGGCCCCCAGAGTATTTTCACCAATTACAACCAGACAATGCGGGCCCGCGCTGGCTGACAGTCGCGCAGGGCATTGCGGGTATCCACCAACAGCGGCAAATGATTGCACAGCGCTTGGTAATCGACGCCATGCCGGTGGTGGGTGACAACAACGCCACAGGCATAATCCCCCATTGGCTCAAAAGAGACGGAGCGGAGGGTCTGTCCTTCGAGCTCAAATTGGGGAATATACGGATCAAAATAGTCTACAAGGGCGCCCTTGGACCAGAGCAATTGAATCAACTCCAAGGCCGGAGATTCGCGCATATCATCGACATCGGATTTATACGCCACGCCAATCACCAGCACTTTGCTGCCTTTGAGCGGCAGACGGTGATCGTTGAGGGCCTCCATGATCAATTGCAGCACCTCGCGGGGCATGGCCGAGTTGATCTGCTCTGCCAGGGCCATAAAACGCGGTTCGTAGCCGTGCAAACGCGATTTCCAGATCAGATAATGGGGGTCAAGGGGAATACAATGCCCCCCAATACCGGGTCCGGGTAAAAATTTCATAAAGCCAAAGGGTTTGGTGGCAGCCGCATCAATCACTTCCCAAACATCCACACCCAAGACCCTGCAAATGCCTGCAAATTCGTTGACCAGGGCAATATTCACACTGCGAAAGGTATTTTCGAGAATTTTGGCGGCCTCCGCCACACGGGCCGAAGAGACAGAGTGAACCTGCCCCATCACCTGTTTATACAAAGCAGCAGCCACTTCGGTACAGGCGGAAGTCACGCCGCCCACCACTTTGGGAATTTGCGCGACCTGAAACTGTTTATTGCCGGGGTCAATCCGCTCAGGTGAAAAAGCCAATAAAAAATCTTGGCCCACTGCGTGACCCGTTTTTTCAAACATCGGCAAGAGAATCTCGTCGGTGGTGCCAGGATAAGTCGTGCTCTCCAAGATCACCAAATGGCCCGGTCTGAGAATTTTGACAATCTCTTCGGCGGCTGCCAGAATATACGAAATATCCGGTTCTTTGCTTTTGCGCAAAGGGGTGGGGACACAGATAATCAGGGCATCTGCGTCTTTTAAATGGGCAAAATCGCTGCTAAAAACCGTGCCCGGCAGGCAATTTAAACGGACCACAAAATCGTCGGGAATGTCCTGGATATAGGATGTCCCGGCTTGCAAAGCCTGAATTTTGCGGGCATCCACATCGATGCCCGTCACCGCAAAGCCTTCGCGTGAAAAGGCCTCCAAAAGCGGCAAGCCGACATAACCCAGCCCAATCACGCCAATCCGGGTGGTGCGCTGGGTGAGGCTCTCTAAAAATGCTGAAACGAGGGATGTATTTGACATGGATTTTATTATACCTCAGGCCAAAATCAAAAGCCCTCCGAGTACAATGAAAACAAGCTTGCCAAAGGAGAAAAACAATGAATATCGGCCAACTCGCCAAAGCCTCAGGCGTCAATGCCAAACTCATCCGCTATTACGAATCGATTGGCCTGATTCCTCCCGCTGAACGCAGCGAGTCGAATTACCGGGTCTACCGCGACACAGACGTGCATTTTCTCAAATTTATCAAACGCGCACGCAAACTGGGCTTTGGTATTCCAGATATTCAGGTTCTGCTCAGCCTCTGGCAAGACAGTGCCCGCTCCAGCGCTGAGGTCAAAGAGCTGGCAAACAAACACATTCAGACCCTCGAAACCCAAATGGCCGAAATGACGGCCATGCTCAATACCCTCAAACGCCTGTCGCACAATTGCCACGGCGATCAGCGTCCAGATTGCCCAATCATTGAAGAGTTGGCTCAAGAACATTAAAGCAACGCATTCAAGCAGATATTTTAACATTTTCAGTTTGAATGTTTGGGGAAAATAACAAATACCACAGAGGCCATTTTCTATCTTTCTTGTGGAAATAAAAGACCGAAGTGGCTGGAAATTTATACTTTTTGCTAAGCGTGAACGCGTCTTAACGAGTTCAGTGCAGTATCAAGCTTTCTTTTGACCGCCTCAAAATCCTGCTTAGAAATAGTATTTTCCTCATAAGCTTTTGCAAGGCACTTGTGACGTTCAAGGATTTCATTAATTTCGGCGATGATAGACTTATCATCTATGCTTTCGGCAATTTCGTTAAATTCATTTAATAGTCGGTCAAGCTCATCCACAAGCTCTTGCTTTGTTTTGGTTAGGCGAAGCTCTTGAATTTCCTTTTTGCGCTCTAGAGTATAGGCTGAGCGGGCGAATTGAGGGAAAAACTTCTCAATAAAATAATCGCTAAATCGCTTCATTTTATAGCCCTCACCTTTAATCGTTTTTAGGCTTCATTTGTTGACCTTTAAGTACGATTTTACCATAAAAATCCTGACCTAAATTTATGAACAGGTAAAGGGATATTCCGGCTACTGTAACGACTTCAGAAACAGTAATTATTGTCGCTACAGGATTGCCTTCTGGATATACCCAATTTGTAAATATCAAAGAGAGCTTGCTTGTGCCAATGATTATCATGCCGAGCAAAGTGCCAAAGACATACTCTACAGCAATACTTATGTAATCAGCAGTTTTTTCATCCACTACATTTCTTAATGCTGCCGCTGCATTTCCAAAATTGTGAACGACAGTTGTGAGCGCTGCGGTTTTAGCAAGATAAAGGTCTGTTAAGGCGTTGGCAAGTTCCTCAAGCCTTTTATAATCTTCTTCTGGTGTTGGCATTGTCAAACCCTTGGATTTTTAATCATTTTACAACCAAGGAGCTTTCCGTCAAATTATTGCTCAAATAAGTGAGAAATAGGTGGTGTTTATGAAAAACCTGCTCTGAACAAGAGCTTGCTTTTTAACCTTTTCAGCCCCAGCTCTGGCTTGTGATATTACATAAAGAAATAGAATGATTCAGATTTTTCTTTATCGATTGTTTCAGAAACAACTCCTATCACTGAGATGGAAGGGGGTTTAAAATTCGTTAAAACGGAGAAAGACAGCCGTTAATTATTCTTCAGCAAATATTCTCAAATTGATAATAGCCTTATTTTTACCCAGGGGCTTTACCTTCCCATTGTTGGAAAGTTTATCCTAAGTGTAGACCTCAATACAAAGTCACTCAATCAACAGGAGAAACGTTATGCTCTCACTTAAAATTTCCCCCCTTGTCTTGCTCC
>CAZRFI010000139.1:0-8185 GCA_964598905.1 uncultured Candidatus Sericytochromatia bacterium
TCTTGCGAGGCCTGGGACTGAATGCGCAGGGTATAGGGCATGGGATTCCTCCAGGGGCGATGGGCACGAATTCAAAGATGGTGGATTGTAACATAAATTGGTTGGGGCGGCGAGATCTGGCCTGTGTCAGAGCCGTTGAGAAATGGAAAAAGAGGATTTGTATTAAAACTTGTTTTGTTAAAATTTAAACGTATTTTAATTTCAATAAAGACAGAAATAGCTGAAATTTGCTGATAAGAGAAATTAACAAATCTATTTCTTCGCGTAGGAGTCTTTGCCTTTATGTTCTCAAAATCACTATTACTCAGCCTCGTTTCTCTCACTTTATTGAGTGCTTGTCAAAATTCAATGCCCCTGCCTGCCGCCACTTTTGCCCGCCCACTCATGGCTCAAAGTGTCGCTCGCCAATCAACCCAGCCTGAGAGTTTGCGCTTTACCCTTGAAGTGGCTGCTGCTTTTCATGATGCTTGGCGCGCAGGTCGCCGCAAACCAGATGGCAGTTATGAGCCTCGGATCAAAGAGACCAAAGATCCGGTTTGGATCAAAGCCCACAATACCAATCAAGTGGATATCGCCAATACCCCTTATCAGGCTTTGCCCGCTGATTGGCAAGCAGAAAATAAAGCCTCCGCTGAAATTGCTGTTCAACTGATTTTGGCCCAAAAAGGGCAGCTCTTGACCCCTGATTTTATTGAGCAAGGAAGTCATTTGATCCATGTTAAATGGCTGGAGCGCAATGCCTGGGCCAAAGGGGGCGAATTAGACAAGCCCTATGCCCAATTGCCTGAACCCGAAAAGCAAAAAGATCGTGAAGCTTTGTACCAAGCTATTCACAAAGGTTTAGCACTTAAGATTTTGAATCCTCAGCAGGTAAGTGCTCCCGTTTCGGCTGCAATTGCTCAGATGCTGGCAAAAATAAAAAACTGATTTTCGGATTTTTTCACAGCCTGTTCAAGAGGCCCGTCGTCTGCGACACGGGCCTCTAATTATGCTAAAATGCCTGAAAAATGAGGCCCTCCAGACCACGGTTTCTCTCACTCTGTAGACCCATAGGTTGGGGGCTGTTTCTCAGGTAAAAGATGAAAAAAATTCTTGTGGTCTTTGGCACCCGTCCCGAAATTATCAAAATGTTCCCTGTTATCGAAGAGCTCAAGCGCAGTGAGTTTGACTGCGTGGTCTTAACCACGGCCCAGCACCGCGAGATGACAGATATGTTCATGCAGACCTTTGGCATCTCCCCAGATATCGACCTCGATCTGATGCAGGAACGCCAGACCCTGCCCGATCTCACGGCCCGGATCATGAGCACGATTTCGCCGGTTTTGGCTGAACACAAGCCAGATATGGTGCTGGTGCAGGGCGACACCACCACAGTCATGGTCACGGCTTTGGCTGCCGCTTATCAGCAGATTCCGGTTGGGCATGTCGAAGCGGGTCTGCGCACCGATCAGCTCTTTAACCCCTTTCCCGAAGAGATCAACCGCCGTCTGTGTGGCCAGCTCACCCGCCTGCATTTTGCCCCCACCCCGATTGCCGAACAGGCTTTGTTGGCCGAAAATATCCCTGCTGAGTGGATTTACCGCACTGGTAATACCGTGATTGACGCCATTCTGCGCATGCACGACCGCAACCCAGACTTCAATTACCCGGCTTCGATAGGCCTGGATTTGAGCCAAGGTCAGCGTTTGGTCTTGGTGACGGCCCACCGCCGTGAAAATTGGGGGGCTCCGATGGGACAAATTTGCCAGGCTTTGCTCGCGCTCTGTGAGCGCTATCGGGATTTGCGCTTGGTTTTTCCGGTGCACCGCAACCCGGTTGTGCGTGAGACGGTCTTTCCCCTGCTCGAAAACCACCCCCAGATTCAGTTGGTTGAGCCCCTGGACTATATCCCGCTGATGGATTTAATTCGCCGTTCGAGCTTGGTTTTGACCGATTCGGGTGGAATACAAGAAGAGGCGCCTTCGCTGGGAAAACCCGTCTTGGTGATGCGCGAAACCACCGAACGCCCCGAAGGGGTGGCCATGGGCACGGCCAAATTGGTGGGCACCGATCCCGAAAAAATTCTGGCAGAAGCGTCCCGCCTTTTGGACGACCCAGTGGCTTATCAGGCCATGAGCCAGGCGATCAATCCCTATGGCGATGGCCATGCCGCTGAGCGGATTGTTCAGGCTTTGCGGCATTATTTTGGCACAGGCCAGCGCCCGGCGGCCTTTGATGCAATTGGCTGAAGCCCAACAGAAGATTGAACGGGCCCTGCTCAGTTTTGGTCTTGAAGCCAGCGAAGCCGAGGCCGAAACCCGTTGGATTTTAGACCATCTGGGCTTTTCGACCTTGACCCAGCGTGTGTCGCCCGGCCAATTGCTGGCGCCATTGCAATGGGAGCAGGCCCAAGCTCTTTTGGCCCGCCGTCAGCTCCACGAACCTCTGCAGTATATTTTGGGCAACCAGCCTTTTTGTGGCTTGCTGCTCAAGGTGACCCCGGCGGTCTTGATTCCCCGGCCCGAAACCGAAGAATTGGTGCATTTGGCTTTAAATACCCTGCCAGCCATTTCTGAGAAGTTGCGGATCGCCGATCTTGGTACCGGCAGCGGGGCGATAGCCCTGGCCCTGGCCCAGGAATTGCAAAAGCGCAGGCAGGCAAGCCAGATCTGGGCCTCGGATCTCTCCGCAGCCGCCCTGGCTCTGGCGGCTGAAAATGCCCTTTTGAATCATTTGGACGAAGCGGTGATTTTTTTAGAAGGCGATGGTCTGGACCCATTTTTGGCCTTGGGCCTGGAATTGGATTTGCTGATTTCCAATCCGCCATATGTTCCGCTGGCCCAATGGCAAACCCTGGCGCCCGAGGTGCAGCTCTATGAACCACAAATGGCGCTTACCCCTGGCGAAGACCCGCTGCGTTTTTACCGGCTTTTGGCTGAGCAGGGGCCGCGCTTGCTGCGCTCTGGGGGGCAGTTGTGGCTGGAGTTGGAAACCTCACTGGCAAGCGAAACCATGTCTCTGTTTCTCAACGAAGACTGGGTTCAGGTCAGACTTCTGCCTGACTTTGCCGGTCAAATGCGCTTTTTAAACGCGATCCGGGTTTAGCTTTAAACGTCGAAGACGTTGCTGGCCAGGGTGGGGTTGATTTCCATCTGTTCCAGTTTGGCGGCGTAGACCAATTCGCTGCCTACATACATTTCGTGCAAGCGGGGCAGCCAGGTTTTGGCGTCCAGACCGAGGTGTTCTTTGGTGATGCGATTGTCAAAATGGTTTTGGGTCTTGACTTCGAGTACGATGATTTCTGCGCCATTCTGAGTGGTTTTACCGAGTACCTTGACGGTAGCACTGGGCTGGGTTAAACGGGTAACGGTTGCGGTCAGGTCGATTTGGCCAATTAAATAACCCCGTCCTGATTTGACCTTGGCGTCGTTCATCGGCAAGGTGACAGGAACCAGGCTCAGCAGGCCTGTTGCACGGGCACGCACCTGATCACTGCTGGTTTGGTAGCTCAGTTTGACGCCTTTGCGGCTGGGATCAGAACTTTGGATGACGTCAATTTTAACTTGGCCGGGTTTGCGGTAATAATACTGAATTTTGCCTTGGCCGGCCTGGGTGCCTTTTTCAAAATTGGCAATCGTGGCAGACAGGCTCTGCAGCTTGTCCATGGCCTGACGGGCATTGCTCAAAAATTGGGCTACCTGAGTGGGAGCCGTGGTTTTGGCCGGTGTGGTTGTTTTGGGGGCGGTGGTGGCTTTGCTGGGTGTGGTTGTTTTTTGTGCTGTGGTGGTTTTGGTTGGCGTGGTTTGAGGGGCGCTTGCATAACCTGTCTGGGCAGTGGGTTGAGCGGGATAACCCGTTTGGGCACCGGGCTGGGTGGCATAGTTCTGTTGGGGGGCGCCATAACCATTGATTGCTGGGTTCATTTGTTGGCTGGGATCGGTATAACCGGTCGTCATGCCAGGTTGGCCGGTCATGCCCGTTTGGCCATAGACCGAAGAGGCATAACCGGGCTGATAGGTACTTTGGCCTGTTGGGGTTTGTCCATAAGCCGCTTGGCCGTAAGCCGCTTGACCGTAAGCCGCTTGACCGTATCCTACCTGTTGACCATATCCGGCCTGTCCATAGGGGTTATAAGCACCTGTCATGGCATTGTTGCCACAGGCAGTCAGTAACAGGGAACTGAGTAACAGGGACAGGCTGCGGTGCTTCATGGATCAAACCTCTTTTAATTTAACGCGGTGATGATTATTTATGCGGTTTTTGAAAGCGCTTCTGACGTGAGAAAAAATAAGGATAGTTTAAGATAAAATGAAAAATTGGGGTAATTTCAAAAACCTGTGAGAAAAAGCGGGTTTGGCAAGGGAATTTGCGTGTTCTGTCTCTGAGCTACTCTGTGATATACTGACCCTGTCTGCATTTCACACCTTTAAATGAGAAATTATCACGAGAGCTTATCGAGCATGCGGTTGTGCTGTTGAATGATTGAAGTGTCCAGCAAAGAGGCGCGAGAATTGATCTGTCACACCTGCGGTTTTGCCAATATGATTGGCGAAAAATACTGCAGCGAGTGTGGTGCGCCTTTGGCCCACGATCTCCCTGCCCCTCCCGTGCGTCTGGTGGAACTGATCTCCGATGAAGATGAAGAGGTTCTCGGCCTCAGCCCAGAAAAACCATCTGAGTCGCTTCCGCCGCCAATCCCACCATCTGTTACTGAAACGCCCCCTCCCCTTCGGCAAAGCTCAGGGGCCGACCTTCGACCCGGCTCAGAGACCGGGAATGGCCAGCGTCCAGGTCAACGCCCAAGCAGCTCCCGCAAAGACAAACAGGTCTATTGCCGTTATTGTGGCTCCAAAAATATTCTGGGCAATAAATACTGCCATGAATGTGGCGCTCCACTGGTCTCGCATACCCATCCCAATCAAAGTGTGCAGGCCACCCAATCTGCTGTGCGTGCCCGCAAATCTTACAAACCCGAAGACGATGAAGATGCCGGCCCGACCCTGCTGCCCGAAAATGCGGTTTTGCAGGGGCGCTACCAGATCACCAAATTAATCGGTCAGGGCGGCATGGGCGCGATTTATCTGGCCGACGATTTGCGTTTCTCCCGCCGCGTGGCGGTGATCAAAGAAATGCTTGACCATTTTACCGACCCCGATCAGCGGCGCACGGCCACCAGCAATTTTGACCGCGAAGCCGAAATGTTGGCCAATCTCAAACACATGGGCATTCCCGAGGTCTACGACCGCTTTACCGAAGGCAATCGCCATTATTTGGTGATGGAATATATCGACGGGGCCGATTTAGAGCAGCGCCTACTGGCCCAAGACAATGCCCCTTTCGAAGAGCACGAGGTGCTCGACTGGAGCGTGCAGATCTGTGAAATTCTTTCGTATTTGCACGAACAGGATCCGGCGATTGTCTACCGCGATATGAAACCCGCCAATTTGATCTTGAATAAAAAAGGCAAAATTTATGTCGTGGATTTCGGCATTGCCCGCCACTTTAACCCGACCAAAAAAGGGACCATGATTGGCACTCAAGGTTATGCGCCGCCCGAGCAATACCGGGGCCAGGTGGAACCGCGCTCAGATATTTATGCTTTGGCAGCGACTGTGCACCATTTGCTCACCGGACGCGATCCCCAGGGCGAAGCGCCGTTCAGCTTCCCACCTCTGCGCGAAGAAAACCCCAAAATTTCACCCCCGATGGAAAAATTGGTGGCCCGCTGTTTGAGCATGGAACCCGAGGCCCGCTTTAAAAATGCCCGTGAAATGATGGAGGCTTTGCAAAAGATCGGAAGTCGGCGATCTTCCCCTCCGCCTACAATTCCTGGTACAGTACCGATCCAGTCCCGTGGAATTTCGACCGCTTTGATGAAACTCGGGCTTTCGCACAAGCTCTTTTCGGCAGAGTGGCTTTTGCGCTTGAATATTGTTCTGCTGAGCATCATTGTGATTTTACTTGTGATGCTTTTGGCAAAAAACTGAACCGGAAAGGGAATCGCAGCACGTGTCCGCACCAGATAAATCCGATCTTCAAAGATCTTCGTCCAGTGCTTCGGAACCCAATCTGGAGCCGGGCTCAAAACTGCGCAACCGCTACCGGATTGATGCCTTTTTAGAGGTGCGCAGCGGGGCCAGTTTGTACCGCGCCACCGACGAAGTCACCAATTTGACCGTGATTGTCAAAGAGCAGGGCCGCAGCGGCAAAAGCCGCATCTCTCAGGGCCTGCTCAAAAACCCCTGGTATGACGAATTCACGATTCTGCGCTCGATCAGCTATCCCACCGTGGTCAAAGCAGTGGATATGTTCGAGGAGAACCAGCGCTATTATTTGATTATCGAGCAGCTCGAAGGCCGCGATTTGGGTTTTTTCCTGACCAAAGAAAAGGTCACTGTGCATCAGTCCTGCGACTGGATGATCCAGCTCTGCCAGTCCTTGAGCCAATTGCACCGCCGCAAAATTGTCCATCTCGATCTCAACCCGCGCTGCATTGTTGTCACCCACGACTTCCAGCGTGTGCGCCTGACCGGCTTCAGCCGCGCCCTGCAATTGCCAATTATGTTCCCGCTGCAGAGCAATACCCCCGGCTATTCTGCACCTGAATTGGAACAACAGGGCAAACACACGATTGACGAGCGGGCAGATATCTATTCCCTGGGTGTGATCTGGCATGAACTGGTCACAGGCTGCAGCCCCCTGCGCCACCGCCGTGACGAAGACGGGCTGGTGATCTTCCCCGAGGTCACGTATTATGTGCCGGATATCAACCCCCAGATCAACAGCATCATCATGAAAATGATCGATGTGGAGCCCAAATACCGCTACCAGAATATCGACGAGGTCAAACGTGCGATTCTGGGACTTTTCCACAATACACCTTTTTACGCCAGTTTTATCACCGATGTGGGCATGGTGCGCGAAGCCAACGAAGACAGTTACTTTGTCCAGGATTGGCACTATGTCAGCCAGACCCAGCGCCAGAGCTATGGTATTTTTATCGTGGCCGATGGCATGGGCGGGGCCCAGGCCGGAGAATACGCCAGCGCCCTGGCGACCCGCGATGTCTCCCAGGTGATCAATCACCGCTTTGAACAGCTCAAAGACAATCCAGGCCGCGAATTAAATATTCCCGAAATCCTCGAAGAGGCGATCAAAAAAGCCAACCGCAGCATTTACGATGCGGCCAAACGCAACCCCCAATACCAGGGCATGGGCACGACGGTGACCGCTGCCGTGGTCTATCAGGGCATGATGTATATGGGCCATGTCGGCGATAGCCGGGCCTATTTGATTGCCAAACAGGAGATTGAAAAAGTCACCCGCGATCACTCCTTGGTGGGCCGCCTGCTCGAAATTGGTCAGATCACCGAAGAAGAGGCGGCGGTGCATCCCCAGCGCAACTTGATCTACCGCTCTTTGGGCGCTTATCCCAACGTCGAAGTCGACCTCTACGAGCGGCCTTTTGTGCCCGGCAATTGTCTGCTGCTCTGCTCCGACGGCCTGGTCGAACATGTCAAAGATCCCGAGATTCACCAAGTCGTCACCCAGGCCAAAGACCAGTGGCGCTCGTGTAATCAACTGGTGAATATGGCCAATATTCGCGGCGGCGATGACAATACCACCATCATCATTGTGTATATGGATGATTTGCGTTAGCAAACATCGTAGGTGATTTGCGTTAGCAATTTGCCTCCAATAATTTGCGCCAAGCGCAAGCAGTGGTAAGCTGGGATCACTTTGAATTCCCATCTTCAATTATTTTAGGAGATCCCCACATGTACCATTCCTTTTTTCAGAACGCCGCCAAAATGCTGCTCAATATTGGCGCTTGGCTCGACAAAGCCGAGGCCCATGCCGCCGAGCGCAAATGTGACCCTGCCAATTTCCTCAATTCGCGTCTGGCTCCCGATCAGTTTCACCTGACCAAACAGATTCAGACGGCCTGTGACAATGCCAAATTGGCCTCTTCGCGTCTGAGCGGTCGCCAAGCCCCTGTCAACGAAGACAATGAAACCACTGTGGCCGAACTCAAATCCCGCATCAATGCCACCGTCGATTATCTGCGCAGCTTTCAGGCCGACGATTTTGCCGGGGCCGCCGATCGCCAGATTGTGCTGCCGTTTATGCCCGATTTGTACATGAATGGCGACGAATATTTCCAAGAATTTGTGATTCCCAACTTTTATTTCCACCTCAGCATGGC
>CAZRFI010000139.1:8285-12320 GCA_964598905.1 uncultured Candidatus Sericytochromatia bacterium
AGTGCGCTTGCCAATCTCCCACCAGCCCCCGGCGGTGGCTGCCATAATTCAACTCTTGGGGGTCCATGGCTTGGCCCCGCTTGCGCCGCCCCTGGGTTTGAAATTCAAAATCCTCCAGGCGCAGGGCCCGTTGGAATTGTGCTGGATCGAGGCTGTAATAGGGCTGCTCCAAGAGACCCTGGGCACGCAAGAGGGTGAGATAAGTCGCTTCGGGGGCTTGGTGCAGGTCTTCAAAGCGCACAACATAGACCTGTGGGCTGTTGAGGCAGGTCAGATAGTGCTGAGCCAGGGTTTTGAGATCGGGAAAGTCAAGCAGCTTATTAAACGACAGGTAGTGCCAGCCGTTTTCGGCCAAGCTCTGCAAAAGCGCCTCTTTGTGGCTATCTGGATAATCCGTTTGGTAGCGCTGGTGGTCCAAGAAATAGCCCTTGTTGAGATAGGCGAAATAAAAGCTGATCAGCACATCTCGGGGATCGCGCATCAGGGCGATCAGGCGTGTGTTTTCGAGCTTTAAAAAGGGCTCAATTGGCACAAAGACGTGGCAAGGCAAGAGCCGCGCTTGGTATAAATCCAAATCGGCCAGTTCCTGTAGATAATAGGCCAGGATCTGCTCTCTGCTGGGAAAACGCAGCGCAGGATCCCACATGCTGGCGCGGATCCTGGCCACAGGATCGGTGAGCGCGGTCAGCGGGAGCGCTTTGACTTGTTGGTCTTCTGGCCAGCGCAAGCCAGACATCAGCCGCCGGTTTTCGTCGGGATAGCCACACACGGATGTCTGCCGCCCGAGGGCCTTGAGCAAACTCTCCAACACGGGCCAAAAGCGCAAGGTGCCAGAGCGGGTCACGGTGTGGATCAGCAGCGGCTGGGGGGGATCAAAATCCCGGTTGGGCCAGTGGCCCGCGGGCAAAAAAGGCAAAACCCAGCGGCCTTTAAAATTCAATTTGGGCAGCAGGTTGCGGGTGGTGCTGAGATAGTCGCCGGGGGGCAGACAGAGCAGATAGGTGATGGCCTGATCGCTTGGCAGGGGGCAATAGCGCAGGTAAATAAAAAAATTGGTATAACTCTGGGGCGACTCGTTGTAGAGCGAAATATCTGGGAAATGCCCCAAATAACGGTTTGGTTGGGTACTGGCTGCCCAGTCTGCCAGATCATGGGCCCAGGGGGCGTGGCCGAGCAAGACAAAGACACTGTCAGGGCCGAGCTGTTCTAAACAGGCAATCAATTGGCTCAAGAGATAAAAATCGTTGTGGGCCTGTTCAAGCAGCCCCAGGCCAATCACACAATCGGGTTCCTGCGGCAAAGTGGCCAGCATAAAGCCGTCTTAATGCTTGGGCGTGAGCTTTTTGGCCATCAGGAATTCCTGGGCCATATACTCCTGATACAGAGCCAAAATCCGCTCTTTGCGCCCTTGGCCGACATCGGCCAGGGGGCAGGTGCTGATCTCATTGCGCACCAAGGCCATCATCACATCTGTGGCGCCGTTGACCAATTGGCGCACGGCATGAATGCCCATTTTGCTGCTCAAGACCCGATCAAAGGCCGAGGGCGAGCCGCCGCGCTGAATATGGCCGAGCTGGGTAAAGCGGATATCCAGATCTTCGATCCCGCGTTCAGCGAGATAGTCCGAGAGTTCGGTTTCCAATTCGGCATTGCTCAAGCGGGTAAACCCCTCCGCTTTGATCACGATCGCGTGTTTTTTCGAGCGCCGGAAGGCCTTGTGGATCAAATTGCAAAAATCACCCACGTCAAATTCGGCTTGGTTTTCGGGGATCAAGGCGGTCAAGGCACCACAGGCCATGCCACTGAGCAGGGCCAGATAGCCACAGTCGCGGCCCATCACCTCAATCACAAACAAACGGCTGTGGGAGCTGGCGGTGTCTTTGATCTTGTCGACATTGTAGACAATCGTATTGAGGGCGGTATCCACCCCCACACACATATCTGTGCCATTGAGGTCATTGTCGATCGAACCCGGAATGCCGACCACAGGAATGCCCGTTTCGAGGAAGAGGGCATGGGCACCCGCCAGCGAGCCATTGCCACCGATCACCACCAGGCCATCAATATCCCGGTGTTTGAGGTTTTGGTAGGCCTTCATCAGGTAGGGTTTTTCCTGAAAACGGGGGTAGCGGGCCGTGCCCAAAATCGTGCCCCCCAATTGCAGGGTGCCCGCAATGTCTTGGTTGGTGAGCGGCAAAATATTGCCCTCAACCAGCCCCCGAAAGCCGTCGTGGGCGGCATAGACCTGGATATCGTTGAAGCTGGCTTCGCGCACCACGCCCCGAATGGCGGTGTTCATACCGGGGGCATCGCCCCCGCTGGTCAGAACGAGAATCTTTTTCATGCAACAATCACTTTGCTTCCGTTTAATAAGGGTTGAATCAGTTTGACTTTTTCAATCAAATCGCTGAGGTCGCTGGGGTTGTGTTTGACCTCCAGCGGCAAAAAGGGCTCCTCGGGGGTGAACACGTCTTCTCTGACCAGGGTTTGCAGGGTGCCCTCCACCGAGGCGGCCAGGGCTGTTACGTTATAGCCCCCTTCGAGCACAAAGCCAACACGGCCTTTGCAGTGGCGCTCGGCGAGTTTCATCACCTCGGCGGTCATTTCCGAAAAGCCCCGCGCCGTCAGACCCATATTGGTGATTAAATCCGCCAAATGGGCGTCGTAACCGGCCGAGACCAGAATCAGCTCGGGTTTGTAGGCGGCTGCCAGCGGTTCGATAATTTCTTTAAAGGTGCGCAGGTACTCGGCGTTGCCGTAGCGCATCGGCATCGGGATATTGACATTGGTGCCAAAACCCGCGCCTTCACCCCGGTCTTCGAGAGCGCCTGTGCCCGGCCAATTGGGGGTTTGGTGCCAGGAGACAAAGAGCACGCGCGGCTCGCTGTAGAACATGTGTTCGGTGGCGTTGCCGTGGTGGGCATCCCAATCGAGGATCATCACCCGTTGCAGGCCTTGTTCCAGGGCCCGCCGGGCCGCCAGGGCGATATTGTTAAACAGGCAAAAGCCCATGGTATAAGCGGGCATGGCATGGTGCCCCGGTGGGCGGGCCAGCGAAAAGGCACTGTGGCACTCGCCCGCCAAGAGCGCATCGACCAGATTGACCGCCGCTCCGGCTGCCAGCATGGCCGCCCGGTAAGAGCCCTCCGACACCACGGTGTTTTCGTCGATCCGTTGGCCCTCAGCGGCTGAGCTGCAAAAGCGTTCCAACATGCGCACATAGGCTGAATCATGCAGGGAAAAGAGCAGGTTTTGCTCAATCGCTGTGGGGGTGCGACGGGGCAATTCATCCCACAGGCGGCTCTCGCGCAGGCGCTTGAGAATGCTCTCCAGGCGCAGGGGTGACTCCGGGTGATCGGGGGTCTGGTGTTTAAAGAATTCATCCGAATAAAAAAGCAGGGGTTTGGTCATTTTACTGCGTTCCCATATCTGGCTTGGGCTCTTTGGGTAAATGCTCTTTGGGTAAATGCTCTTTTGGCGGCTCTGGTGGGAGCTCTGGTGAGAGATCTCGGCTGGGATTGACAGGCAATTCCCTGAGCCGATCGGTCTGTTGGGCGCGCTGGGGGGGCAGCGGGCTGGTGGGCTGACGGCGCGCAGGCAGCATTTCTGCCAGCCCTTTTAAGGGTTTGCCAGGTTTGGCAAAGGCCTGTTTGCCAAAGAGCTGATCGGGGGTCTTGATCTCCTCCGGGGGAGGGCTGGGCAAAATGGTCACGCCCTGAAACAAAACACTGGGGTCCAGCATGGGCACCTGGCCTGCTGCCCGCAATTGCTCAGGGCTCAATAGCTCGGTCGGTTCCTGGTCGGGGGCGGACTGAGTGACTTTGCGGATAATATCTGAGAGCGTCCGGGGCACCGGCCGGTATTTTCCCACGCGGCAATATCCTTGGTGTTTAAGTTCTTGCAGCAACGCTTCAATTATAGCTGAGGTTTGCAGGCGATACCAGGATCTTGCTCACAGCTTGCTTGGCCCGCTGCTCGTATTGACAGGCATCGCCGGTTAATGTAACTTTTTAGTAAATGTCTGAGCTGGAGACA
>CAZRFI010000140.1:0-1913 GCA_964598905.1 uncultured Candidatus Sericytochromatia bacterium
CCACGGTCTAAGATATAGACACGTCCGTTCTGATCGGTGGAAATACATTCAGGGTTGTTAAATTCACCTCCCTGGGTGCCTTTTTTACCAAAAGAACAAATCCACTCACCCTCTTTGTCAAAAACCTGAATCCGGTGGCTGAGTACTTCCGTCACAAAGATGTTTCCATTTTTATCTACGGCAATGCCTTTGGGAATGCTGAAGTCACCTTTGCCCGCACCGCGTTTGCCAAAACAGAGCTTTTGCTGGTGGTGTTGGTCCAACATGCGCACCAGAGACAGGCCGTGATCGAGAATATAAATACCGTTTTCTCCGGCACAGATGCCAGAGGGACTCTTGTACTCTCCAGGGCCAGACTGGCTTGAGATCACCGCTTGAATCGTGCCATGCAGATCAAAGACGTGAATTTTATGCCCATCGGGATCGGTCACATAGAGATGTTGCTCAAAAATAGCCAAGCCAAATGCCGAAGCTATTTTGCCCAGCGTGTCGCCTTTCCCACCAAATGCTTGAATAAAATTTGTTTCAGGGTCAAAACAGCGAATGCTTGCATCCAAGGCATCTAAAATATAAATATTACCTTGCAAATCAGCGGTGACAGCACAGGGGGCTTTCATACCTTCATGGGTAATTTGTTGTATACTCCGGCCCTGCTTGTCCAAAATCTGAACTCGGCTGTTTTGGGTGTCAGCAATCAGCAGGTTTTCTGCTTGGGGATTGTGGAAGATCCAGCGTGGAGAGGCAAACTCACCTACTGAAGTACCACTTTTGCCCAAGATTTGGATAAATTGAAAATAGGTCTGGGGATCGGTTTCAGAACTCTTCGCAACTGAAGACAAAACGGGTTGTTGCAGTGGGGGGAGAGTTCTGCTCATAAATGGCTTGGACTCTAGTTCTAAATCCACTTGAGCCAAAAATTGATCCCCGGTCCGCTCTTGAATCACTTTGACTATTTTTCTGACTTCATCAACGGCATTGGACTTGAGAATATAGTCCACCAAGCCTTTTTTCATCAAATTGATAATGGTCTGTGGGCTGGAGGTGGATGTGACCACAATCGTTGGAATTGTCTGGGCTTTGTCCAAAATTGCATTGGCGTATCCATCTTTGAGCATATAGTCGCAGATTAAAAAATCAAAATCATGTTTATCGAGTAACTGCAATGCCTCGGCTACATTGTCGACCAGTATCCAATCAAAAGGCAGTCCCTCTTGTTTGATAATTTCGCCAAAAATGCGTTGGCGAATGGGGTCATCTTCGAGATACAGCAGTTTGTACTTGCCCAATTTAATATTGCCAGTGGTGATCGAGGTCATGCGAAAGTGAGAGAGATAGGTATTGCTTTGATGGGATATCCGCGAGCTGGCAATATCTTCAGATAAAATGACCTCATGCAATTCACGGTTGCTGAGACTGATTTTGTAGGCCAACAATTCTTGGATCAGATCTCGGGCTTTGGCAAAGCGATTTTGGGGATCTTTTTCAAGGCATTTGAGAATGACCTGTTCCAATTTATCGGGGATGCGGTTGTTAATACTGGTCGGTTTGGGCGGTTTCTCTCCCATGATTTTCATGATGGTCGACCCCACCGTATCGCCATCAAAAGGCAATTTACGGGTGAAAATTTCGAACATCATCACACCCAAAGAGAAAATATCTGCTTTTGAAGAGACATTCTTTGAATTATAGAGCTGTTCGGGTGAAATATAGGCAATGGTACCTAAAATGGTGCCATCCTGAGTGAGATTGCTGTTTTTGCTTTCCAGTCCGGCAATGCCAAAATCCATAATTTTGACGACACTGTCTTGGAGCACTTTTACATTGTCAGGCTTGATATCTCTGTGAATCACGCCTTTGCTGTGAGCATGATCGAGGGCGCTGGCGACCTGAATCAGAATATCCAGAATTTCTTC
>CAZRFI010000140.1:2013-12314 GCA_964598905.1 uncultured Candidatus Sericytochromatia bacterium
GCCTCTCGGCCTTTTTGCTGAAACTCAGGATCTGCATGGGATGTGACCATCAAGACGGGCACGTCACGAAAAGGGGATTGTTTAATCCAACGGGTGAGTTCGAAACCATCCATCTTTGGCATTTCTACATCTGTAATTACCAAGTCTGGATGGCTCTCCTGGCATAAAGCTTGTCCTTCGAGACCGTCTTTTGCCATGATAACCTGAAATCCGGCTGACTCAAGCATGTTTTTTTGTAAAATACGGGTTGTGAGTGCATCATCGACAATTAAGATCAGTTTTTGGGTTCGTGCCGGTTGGGTCGATGTACTCTGAGGGGGCTGAGAAACAGGGGCTGCCGATTTCTCTAAACGCTGTTCTAGCTCCTTGATTTGGGTTTGAAGGCGCAGGATTTCTGCTTCTTTTTCTGTTTCCAGTTTGCGCAACTGCCCCTGAATAAATCCTTTTTGTTGCTGATGGGCCGTGAGCTCTTCTTTTAAATGTTTGATTTCGGCTTGGGCGTCTGCCAAGGCTTCGGTCTGCTGACCTTGAAGCTCCGCTGTGCTCTTTTGTTGGGCCAGTGCTTGTTCCAGCGCGGCCTTTTCGGCTTGCAAGGCCTGAAGTTGTGGTTCTAATTGGGCTTGGCTTTGGTTGGATACCATTTGCATCTCAGTCAATTGAGCTTCTAATTGAATCAGGTTGTTTTGAGCCGTCTGATTTTCCTGCTCTTTTTGACTGAGAGCCTGTTCTAAAGTCTGCTTTTCGCCCTGGAGTGTATTTTGGAGCTGGAGTGCTTTTTCTGTCTGTTGACGCAGCTCTGAAATTTGGCTTTGATGCTCTTTCTGGAGGGCCTCTAACTCAGCTTTAAATAGGCCTGAAAGAAGTTTTTTCAGCATGGGGCTTTCCTTTCTTGGTACATAATGTCAGATCGCTCCCAGGCTGATATAGGTGATTTTACCTGAGTCGCAAAAAAAAGAAATCTTGTCCCAGACTGAAAAGGTCTGGTCGGCAAAGCGGGGTTTACCATAGAGCAAAATGGCTTTGTGAATATCATCCCCGATCCGGATTCCACGGCTGGTCTTGCCATTAAAACTTTCATCAAATACCATTTCTTCAATGATATCGGCGGTATCTACCTGTAAAGTCAGGCCAATATCTTCAAAGACCAAGGCATTTTCATCTGAGGCGGTGAGGCTGGGCTCTTTTTTGTAATAGTGGAATAATTTAAGCGCCTCATCTCGTGTCGTTTCGCCAACAATGATGCCTGCAAATTCGCCAAGACGCTCGCCAATCGTCAATTCATTGAATTTTTGTTGACTGGCAATATACTCTTCAATTTTGGAAGCGCTGACCTCTAATGACAACGACTCGCTGACAAACATCTGGGTGTTTTGCTCCAATGAACTTGAACCATCAAGCACACCCATGGTCCGCATAATCAGGCGGGTCAAGGGCATTTCGATGCTTTGTTCTTTGGGGGGCGTATAAAATATCTCCTTTAAAAAGCCCCGCTGAATTTTGACAATTTCGACAAAGGCCTCTTCTCCCCTGTGTTTGCCGTATTCAACGTGAACGACACTCCCCTCACGCATATACAGCAATCCTTTGGTATTCAGGGCCAAATCCAGCACTTGAAAAACTTTATTGGCCTTGCCAAATGAAACCACCTGTAAAAAGTCGAGTAAATTTGTGTTGCGCACTTTGCCCGCAAAATAGCGCTGAGAGAAAAGATAGCGAATAAAGGCCTCTAACTCGCCGAGAATGATCGGTTTGCTGAAGACCTTCACCGCACTGTGTTCACTGGCAAATTTAACAATTTGTTCTGAGACCAGACTGGTCATTAAAATGACTTTGGCATTGAGACCTCTGTCATGAATCCAGCTCAAAAATTCCAATCCGGTCATATCTGCCATATACACATCCGCCAGCACCAAATCACAGCGGTTTTCACTCAGCCAATCAATCCCTTCTTGGGCTGATGCCAAGCCTTTGACACGAAAACCCTGCATCGCAAAATAGTCGACCATCATCTGGCGGGTGAGGTTATCATCATCCACTATCAGAATCATTGGCAGGTTCTCGGCTGTGTTTACGCTCTCTAAATGGAGGGAGTCACTGATACCTTTGTCCCGATCTTGCTCATCAATCACAGTGGCAATACCCATAATGAGCATGTCAAAAGGCATAAAGATCGTCTCTTTTTCGGGGGGAGACCAGGGCAGAATTTCTTTAAAGGTCCCTTTGGGCATGCGCATAATGCGCAAGAGGGCATCTTCGCCTTCGTGTTCCCCAATTTCGGCATGAACCACTTTGCCCTGATTAAAATAAATAATGCCATCTTGGTCGCTGAGTGGTTCTGAGATACTCACCAAGCGGGGGCGCCCAGAAAGTATGAATAATTGGGCCAAGTCAAACAAAATAATGTCTTTGATTTGAATATCAAAGCCGCGTTTGTTGATTTTTAAGCGAATGGTTTGAAGTAGTGTGTCGTAATTATTCGCTTTGATATAATACAAGGCCTCATATTTTAAAACAAAAGCGCGCACTTCTTCGCGCATCGAGGCCGCCATCATAATCACATGTAAGAGGGGTTTGTTTTTTTTGAGCCAAAGTAAAAAATCCAGACCGCTGATGCCGGGTAAATTGACTTCGGCCAAAACCAAATTAAAATTGTGTTGGCGAATCTGGTCCACCGCTTCTAAAACGGTTTCGACGCTAACCACTTCATACCCTTGGGCCAATAGATGCTGAACCAGGATCATGCGAATCAGCCGGGAATTGTCCACGATCAGGATGCGCGCTTTATTTTCTATCATGGTATTGTCTGCTCGAATCCTGGGCTTTGGCTGTCTATATTAGCGGACGATCAACGTGTCATCACTGAGCAGTGCTTCCCCATCGAGCACGTGAACCATATCGTGGGTCATTCCAATTAAAAAGCGGTTGATGCGGGCATTTTCTGAAACTTCAAAGGCATGGATATCTTCACGGTGTAATTCGTAAATATCTTCAATGCCTTCGACCAAAACGCCAAAATCCATTCTGCCTTGGGTAATTCGGAACATTTGGTACTCATCTTGTTGTTGGAGTTCGGGGTTGCCAATAAAAGCAGCCAAATCCATCACGGAAAGAATATCCCCGCGCACATTGACAATGCCTTTAATAAAATCGGGAACACAGGGCACAAAAACAGGTTTTACAGCCAAATGCAATTCATGCACATATTGTTTTTCTAAGGCATAACGTACATGATTGATCGAAAAAAGTAAAAAGTCCGCTTTTTCGCCCTTTTGCTGGGAATTGTCTGCATTTGCTTTGCGGGCCAAGTCTTCGGTCCGTCTCACCAGCATTTCTTGCTCTTGGGCCATGAAATTCAATACAATTTCAGGCATTTTCTTCTCCTGTAACTACATTCAAACTCGTTAAACCACACTTTTTTTGCATATCAGACTCAGACATTTTGTAAAGAAGACCGGATGTCTTGGATCATGCGTTTGATATTTAAGACCGGTTGAATCTTTCCTTCAATTTGTAAGGCAGAATTAAAATAATCATTGTCCATTACTTCATAATTGGCCAAGGCCTCCGAGGGCAATTCCATGACATTGATGACTTCATTTAAAACGATGGCAAAACTTTGATTGGCATAACGCAAAACCAAAATGGCGCTTTCTGCACCGTAAGCGGCTGCTGGGATCTGCAGAAAGCGGTTGCTATCCATCACAGGGATCATGTCTCCGCGGTAATTTAACAGGCCATCAAGTCGGCCGGACTCTGATGGCAAACGTGTAATTTGCACCATGCGGATAATTTCAACAATGTGTTCAGCATCCACCGCAAAGTGGTTGTCTTGGGTTTTGCAGAGAACAAAAAGCACAATAATTCTCCTAATAGGTGCGTTTGGCAGGTTTTAAACGGCTCAGGGTTTTGACGTTGGTCACCAATTTAATCGCGAGCGCTGTGTAATCCATGTTTTTGGGTTTTTCCATAAAACCAACAGCCCCCAGTTTCATGACTTCGTTTTTCTTTTCTTCGGGGGGTTCTGCTGAAGTAATAACCAGAATGGGGGTGGGCTGAGTACTCATGATCTGCTTGATCGCTTCGGGGGCATTTTGTTTGGGCATGCGGTAATCCATCAAAATAATGTCTGGTTTCAGATCATGGGTTTTTTTGACCGCATCTTGACCATCATTGGCCATGCCAACAACCTCAATTGAAGCATCTTTTGAAAGTAAACCGGCCAATAATTTCTGAATAATAGTAGAATCCTCTGCAATAAGCACTTTTGTCATGGTATTAAACCCTTTTTCTTTTTCTTTAAGCCGCTGTGTCTAATAAACGAGCAATCGTTTCGAGCAACACTTTTTGATTGAATTCACCTTTGACAATATAGGCATCAATTCCCGACTCATAGCCTTTGGCCTTAAACTCATCGGTGGCCAAAGAGGTAACCATAATCACGGGGATTTGCCGGTAATCAGATTCTTTTTTGATCCAGGAGGCGAATTGATAACCGTTCATTTTGGGCATTTCCACATCGGTGATGACCAAATCCAAATCAGGCATCAGATTCAACATCTGTTGTTTGCCCTCTAAACCATTTTTGCCAATAAAAACCTCAAAACCGGCCGCTTCGAGAATGTTTTTTTCTAAGGTTCGTGTGGTTACCGAATCATCTACGACCAAAACACGGGTTTTGCGGTTTTTCTTTTTGGCAGTTCCGTCGTCTTCACTTTCGACCATCACGCTCAGTCTCTCCACTCTGACAGAGGAGAGTTGGCTGACAATTTCTGCGATATTGAGAATCACAACGGGTTCACCACTGCCCATGAGCGTGGCGCCTGAGATATAGGCGACCTTCTGCAATTGGCTGCCCAGGTTTTTCATGACCATTTGCTGGGATTCCAGCACTTCATCGACGACCAGGGCAAAACGCAAGCGGTTGGACTCCACTACCAGGGCCGAAAACTCTTCTTCTTCGGGTTCTGCGCCGGGCAAACGGAGCAGATTTTTGAGACTGACCAATTTAATTGGCGCATCATCAAAATAAATCGCTTTGCTTACGCCATTATCAGCCAGATCACCGGGTTTAACTGTCACCGTTGAAAGCACTGCCGAACGCGGCAGTGCAAAGGTCTGACCAGCAATTCTGACCACAAATGCGTCAAAGGTTGTGAGGGTAACAGGCAGAGAGAGGGTAAAAATAGTGCCCCGCTGTAATTCTGAAACCACAACCACTGTGCCATTTAAAGACTCAATCGTGTTTTTTACGACGTCCAAACCCACCCCACGTCCAGAGACATCTGTGACCTGATCAGCGGTTGAAAAACCGGGTGTAAAGAGCAATTGGCTCAATTCATGTTCGGTTAACGATGCTGCCTGATCATGGGTTGCGAGACCGACACGTACCGCTTTTTCTCTGACCCGATTGAAGTCAATGCCCCGACCATCATCATGAATTTGGAAAACAATATTATTGCCCGAGAGAGAAATTGCGATCGACAACATGGCCTCGGCCTGTTTGCCTGCTTTGACCCGATCTTCGGGGATTTCAATGCCATGATCGAGTGCATTGCGCAAAATATGGGCCAAAGGGTCTTTGAGTTTTTCGATCAACAGGCGATCCAACTCAATTTCTTCCCCGACCACCTGCAAATGCACTTTTTTACTTAATTTGGCGCTGGTATTGCGCACCACCAGTCGCAAGGGGCTAACCAGATTGCTGGCGGGCAACATGCGTGTGGTGCGGGAATTGTATTGAATCTCGTCCACCAAAAGGTTAAAGCTGCCATTGTTGTTTTTAAAGTTTTTCACCACGCCATTGATTTGATCTTCCAGACGGAAGAGCATCTCTTGGACGCGGCCAAAGGTCTCGATGGCGTCTTCAGGGCGAAAATGCTCTTGGCGGCGCTTCATTTCCTGACGAGAGCCCTCAACCATGCCTAAAAGCGTGCGGATATCTGACAATCGCTGTTCGTAGGCAATTTTGTTGATCAAGAGTTCATCGGCCAGATTGATCAATTTGTCAATTTTTGCGATGCCCACGCGAATGGTTTCATCTTGGCTACCACCGCTGGCTGTTTGAGCGGGGAGCAATTTCTCTTTTTTGGTCTCTTGGGTGGTTTTGAGATCAAGTTTTTGTGAGCCAGAGCCCGTGGATATCTTTTGCTCAAATTCATCAAACAGCGATTTTTGACGCTGAACCGCATCCATGACCTGTTGGGGGGTTTTTGTTAAGGTAATCCGGCTGGGTGTTGTGTCGAGGGTTCGCCGAATCAGGCTGGGTGTGTCCAATGTTGTGTGTTTGAGCGTGTCTAAATCAGAAACCTGCGCTGAGCTTATTTGACCGGCTTTAACCAGTTGATCGACCAATTCCCGCACAATTTCCAAATATTTAAACAGACGTTCCATGTGCTCGGTATCGAAACGCTCGGGATGATCGCGCAACTCACTCATGAAGGTTTCCATATCATGGGCTGCTTGGCCAATCCAACCGACACCCAGTGCATTGGAATTGCCTTTGAGGGTATGTACGGCTCTGTAAATTTCTTCGATCGCATGCACCAGGTCAATTTTTTCTTGTTCGAGATCCAAAAGTGTTTGACTGACAGTATCGATCAACTCGATCGCTTCGGTCAGGTAAATATCTCTAACTTCTTCTGGAATTTCGGCATCTGCTTGGGGCAAATAGGCCGAGATGGAGATCTCTTGGGCCGAAAGCGAAGGGGGCGGTGCTTGGTATTCTGGTTGGGTTGCTGTGGCTTCGGGGGGCAATTTTGTTGGCGTTGCGCCTTCTGGCAATAAGCGGTTGACCCGCGCTCTAACTTTGCTCAGATCAAAACCAAGTTGTTCAATGTGGCTCGCTTGAAAGCGCTCGGGTTTGTCTCGCAAATCCCTGAGCATACTTTCCATTACCCCAGCGGCATCTCCTACCCAGCCAACGCCCAATGCATTGGAATTGCCTTTGAGGGTGTGCATGGCCCGGTACATTTCCTGTAGGCCAAACTCCAATTCCATTGAGCCTTCTTTGAGGGCCAAAAGTGTTTGCGTGACCAATTCGAGCAGTTCAAATGACTCTTCCAGAAAAATATCTTTGACTTCTTCAGGGATTTCCATGTCTTCGGGGGGATCTGAATCATCAATTTCAGAAGTGAATTGGGTTTCGGACAAGCTCTCAGTCATTGGGGGTGTAGGCTCTAACGTATCGCAGCCAATCGCTGTGGCCGCAGGAATTTCTGCCGACGTTGCCTGAGCGGGCTCTGCAGCAAATTTCTGTACCAAACTGGCTAATTCTTGCCACTGGGTTTTGAGGCGTTGCTGGGTGCGGGCACTGATTTTGTCAGGGGCCTTGAGCTGTTTTTGCAGGGCTTTTACCAGGCTTTTGGCCGCCAGGGCAATTGGGGACACTCCCAGTGCGCGAGACTTGGACTCCAGGGTTTGCGCAATTTTGAGCGTATTGGCTAAATGGGCGGCCCTTTCACTGGTTGGGATCTCCATCAGCGGTTGAATACTTTCAGATAGGGAAGAGATCGCATCGGAGGCTTCACTCTGGTAAAGGGCCTTGACCTCGGGCGAAAAATGATATTCTTCGACGCTGGAGAGGGATTCCGTCTCCGTATCGGGTTCTTCATCATTCTCTTCTGAGTCTGCGGCAGTGACGCTTTCGTCACTGCCCGATCTTTCAGCAATTGCCAAGGACTTGCTGTCCTGCCCGGATTCAATTTTTTCAAGTAATTGTGAGATCTCTTCAATATTGGCAAAGAGCTGCTCTAAGTGGGCATTTTCAAGCTTTTCAACGGCCTGTAGGCTGCTCAAATAGGTCTCCAGAGTATGGGTGTATTCCCCCATCTCGGAAAAACCCAGGGCGTTCGAATCTCCTTTGATCGAGTGGATCAAGCGATAGACTTCTTCTAAACCTTTGGCAGGCTCGACTTTTCGGGCCTCCATATTCAGCAAAATAGTGCTGATATCCGTGATATGTTCACGGGTTTCGACCAAATACAACTCCTTGATCTGAGGGGTCATTTGAAAACCCTCTTCAGATTTCAGGAGTTGATCAATGGTCGCAGAGTTAGATGTATTCCGGAAATAGAAATTTAAAAAGGTTTCAATGCTGTCCACAAACGAGAGCAACATTTCTTCCACGTTGGCAAAAATTTCATTGGGATTTTCCTGAAGACGTTTGAGCTCACCTTCTAACTGATAAGCCAGATTGGAGACGTCCAGCAGACCCGCCAAATTGGCTTTTTGTTTAAGTTCATAGGTTTGCTCAAACAAAGTGCCAATTTGGGTCAGCCAATCTCCGCTGTTTTCTGTTGGAAGATTTTTGATCTCCTCCAGCAGAGCGCGTGCAGAGCTGACATACGTATAACCTTCGGGCTGAAACGCTTTCCGTAAATCATCTTTCTCTTCGGTCTGCATGGCCGTCTACCGTGATGCAACAGCGGCTTGCAGGGTTCCTACAAGGGCTTCTAAGCGCATTTGTTGCTCAAGCGCAGACGAGGTGATCTGGAAGGCGGCTTCAGAGGAATTCTGAATCGAAAGGGTGAGCTTGTTGATCGTTTCACCGGCGGTTGAAGACAGCTGATAACCGGCATCTGCCAATTTGGTTGCGTCTTCGGCCAGCATAACCGAGGTATTGGTCAAACCCTGAATTTCATTCAGAATTTCAGAGATTTTTTTGGTAGCCTCTTTGGATTCTTCGGACAGGTTTTTAATTTCGTTTGCAACGATGGCAAAACCTTTGCCGTACTCACCCACTTTGGAGGCCTCAATTGAGGCGTTAAAGGCCAAAAATTTGGACTGTTTGGCGATATCATCCACGGTGGAGATGATATTTCCGATGGCCTGGGTCTGCGAACTGAGTTCGAGAATTTTTTCAGCCACGTCTTCGATTTGGCGTTTGATACGTTCAACCCCTTCGATTGAATCGCTAACGGCCCGTTCCCCATCACCCGAGAACTCGGCGGAGGTGGTGGCCATTTCCGATACGATCTTGGCGTTGTCGGTCACAATTTCGCCGTCAGACTTAATATTGCTGACTTCTTCGGAGATCTCTTCCACCAGTTTTTCCAGGGCCAATTTATCTTCTTCAGCCTGAATCGTAAACTGGCGGATATTGCTGACCATATTGTTGAAAGAGGTGCTGAGTGTGCCCAATTCATCTTGAGAGTTGATGCTCACTTCCGCAGCCAGATTGCCTTCGGTTACTTCCAGGGCTGCTTTGTTCAGGCTGCTGATTCCTTTGACGATCTGGTAAATGATATAGCCGCCCGCCAGCAGAATGACAAGGGTCAAAAGGCTGACCCAAGTAATCGTGAATGAGCGGTTGGCTTTGAATTTACCGATACGGGTCAAGAGCAGGCGATCTTCCCCTTTGATCGAGGTGTCATACATGGCCATGGTTTTTTCAACTGCGGTTTTGCTGATTGCCCCAAAGGGAACGACGGCGCCACTGACCGAGCCCGATTTTAAAATATTCCGGTCAATATACGCCAACATAGCCGTTACCGCATTTTGACCAGCCACAACATTGGCTTCGATATCACCTTTTAAGGCGGTGTCGGTGGTGTTTTTATAGGTGACATTGTGATCGGAACGAATGGCTGCCAAATCGGTTGCAATCAAGCCAGAGAGTACTGTCAAATCGGTTTTTTCTTGGTTGGTAACAGCTTTTCTGTGCAGAATATCTTCTGCCAAGACCTGAAATTTGTACATATTGTCAACCATGCTGGGCACTTTCAGCAGGGTAACGTCCATCAGATAATAGCTGTCCAAATCGGGGTCGAGAATCAGGTTGGAATAGTCCCCCACATAGGTAATCACACTGCGCAGGTCAGCAATCAGATCATCATGGGCTTTCATACTTTGAGCAAGACCCATACTTCCACTTGCTTGTTGCAAGGTGTTCCAACGGGTTTTTAAATCAGAAATCCGTTTGGTGGATTCCAAAAAACCCTTGTCTTTGCCATATTTGGCGTCCACAGCTTCAAGTTCTCCCATGGCCTGATTAATGGCTGCTTGGGTGGCGTCTAAGCTAGCAGGGATTTTAAGACCTTTGCGGCGATTGTCTAAAACTTTATGTTCGGGCATGGATTCCAGCATTTTGCTGAGAGGGACCAAGTATTGGTCACCATAATATTCTTTGGTCCCAAAATCAATCGCGATATTTTTTTCACTGACCAACAAAAACAAGAGGGTCACAATTGGAAACAAGAGAGCAGCCCCAACCAGGGCCATCTTGGCAGAAATATTTATGCGAAGCAATGACACGAATTTCTTCCTCCTCAGGTCCCTTCGGACCAACTTTAAATGCGCACAAG
>CAZRFI010000141.1:0-12193 GCA_964598905.1 uncultured Candidatus Sericytochromatia bacterium
GGCTACCGGGTTGAAGCGGGAGGAGACATTATTGTTCAAGGTTCGGTTGAAGATGCGGTTCTCAATGCCGGGGGCAATATTGTGATCCACGGTTCGGTCTTTGGCAATCAAAACACCCAGATTAGTGCCCGAGGCAATATTCATGCGCACTTCATTCAACAGGCTCAGATTGAATGCCAGGGCAGTTTGCATGTGCGCGAAGGCCTCTTTCACAGTCAGGTTCGCACTGTGGGCCCGATTCGGGTCGGCACCCAAGAGGGCAAAGGCCAAATCAATGGCGGGCAGGTCAGTTCGGCCCATTTGATCAAGGCCCGGATTCTGGGCTCGCCCTCATCCACCACCACCACCCTTTATTTGGGCGTAGATCCGATTGTCGAAACCCGTTTGGGCGATCTCGAAGAAGAACTCAAACTCAATAAACGCAAACTCGAAGAAAATATCAAATCGCTGATCTATCTCCGCACCCAAGCCCGTGACCAAGTCGAACGCCAAAAAGAGCTTGAAGCCGAACGCACCCACCTGATGATCGAAGGCAATACCCTGACTGATGAAGTCCAATTTTTAAAAGAACAGGTTAAGCTTTCAGGCCAGCCACAGCAGTGTCGGATTTTGGCGTTTAATCAGATCTATGCTGGGGTACGTTTTAATTTTTCAGGCGCCATGCGCACGCTCGATAGCGACCAGCCGGGCCCATTGCAGGCCCGTTGCTTGCACAAAAACACCCGTAATCGCGAAGTCAGCTTGGAGTTTTGCAGCGAACGCAACCTCGACGACTAAAACTCCGTCAACCCCTGGAATTGAGCTTGGCCCTATTCGCTTAAAACGGGAAGTACCACAATGGGCAGATCCAGATTGATTTCGAGAGGCTTGATTTCTACGGGTTCAATCACCAAGGGCTCGGGGTTTAGCAAAGGCTCTGCGACCAGAGGAGCCCCATTCACATTGCGATCGAGCCAATTTTTGGTTTGATCCATGACAACCATTTTGGCACCAGTGCCCTCCAAGACCACATTGCTCAGCCGGGCCGAGGTGAAGGCCGCCACCATACCCACCGCTTCTGCTGTGGCGGGAGGAGCCCCCAAAGCAGAGGCCGCACCAGAAAGCAGTTTGTGCCCAAGATTCGAAACTGCGCCGCTGACAACCGCATCCATCGCATCGCTGGTCACAGCTCCGACAGCTTCACTGACGGTTTTTTCACCAGAAATCACATCTTGCAGATTTTTGCGCCCGGAAGAAATCATCGGTACAACAGTCGAAACAACCATCCCCTGAAGCAAGGGCTGTGAAGCAGAGGGCAGCAGTGCAGGTTCTGCGTTTGCTTTCTCTTGAATCGCTTGCACGGTGAGAATCGTGCCTTTTACCAAGGCATCGGTCTGATTCACAATTTGCTCTTTCGAGGGTGCGGGCACTTTAATATTTTCGTCAGACAGGGAGGGAGCAGGTAGCGGCGCTTCCAAGGGAGAAATAACGGGAGCAATCAAATGCAAGACATCGGCAGAGGTCGCTTGTCCCAAAGGCAATTGTCGGTTCGGAGGTGGGGGTTCTGCCCTTTTTTGTGAACCCGGCGGATCCAGCGAAACGGCCTCAGTAACCAAATCCTGGGTGGCTTTGGCCAGGGGTTTATCACCCTGGATGGCGGCCTGAAGCTGATCTTTTGCGGCTGTCAGCAGAGGCATAACAGCAGGCATCGGTTTCTGTTCATTGACTGCCTGCTCCGAAATTTGCACCTGTTCAGAGGGCATGGTTGGCGGGACTGTTGGCGGAGCGGGCTCAGAGAGAGATGCAGGAGGATAATTTTTTTCAACTCCCGAAACAGGCACAGCTCCAGACCAATCAACACCTGGAGCGTGAGTGAACTGGGAGGTGGGCATAAACGACACGCTTAAAAGAACCTCATGTTTAACATCTAAACAAATTATACTGGAAACACAGGCCCACCTTGCCTAGAAAGCCCAAAAGAGTTTCAGCAAAAAGAATTGGAGATTCCGATGAGAGTCAGCTTCCCCCTTCAAGCAAACAGCCTATTTGTCAGCCACTTGCTGCTGTTCAGCATGATTTTTATCTCTCCTACTCTGCCGACCTGGGCCGAAGCCCCCTTGGGAGATTATCGCTGTGTGGGCAATAATCCCGGTCAAAAAGTGCCCTATAAAGGCCATGTTCACGTCGAAAAAAATGGTCAGACCTATACTGTTTTTTGGCGTTTTGGCGCTACCACTTATATCGGTACAGGGATCGATCAGGGTGATGCCTTTGCTGTGATTTTTACCAAGCCCCAGAGCAACGGCTACGGTCTGATCCTCTTTCGAAAGAACCCCAAAACAGGCCATTGGAACGGGCGCTGGACCCAACCCGGCAGCAAAACCGTTGGCCAAGAAGTCTGGGGCAAATAACCCCAAATATACCTATTGGGGTATCTGGTTCGCAAGGCTTGATTCATGCAGTATGATGTAAGTAAACCGTCTGAAAGGATCTCTTAAAGATGTCTGAAAATGTAGAAAATGTTATTATTATTGGCTCTGGCCCAGCAGGTTATACCGCTGCCATTTATACTGGCCGTGCCAATCTCAATCCCCTGATGTTTGAAGGCTATATGGCCGGCGGACAATTGATGCTAACCACCGATGTCGAGAATTATCCGGGCTTCCCCGAAGGTATTATGGGACCTGATTTTATGATGAAACTCAAAGAACAGGCCGAACGCTTTGGCACCCGCGTGCAAACCCGTGACGTGACTGCCGTTGACTTTTCACAGCGCCCATTTAAAATTGAAGTCGAAAACGAAACGTATCTGGCCAATTCGGTGATTATCTCCACTGGCGCCACGGCCAAATTGATTGGTCTGGAATCCGAACTGCGACTGATGGGACACGGTGTTTCGGCCTGCGCAACCTGTGATGGAGCCTTTTTTCGCAACAAAGAGGTCTGTATTGTTGGCGGTGGTGACAGCGCCATGGAAGAAGCCAATTTTTTGACCCGCTTTGCCAATAAGGTTTACGTGATTCACCGCCGTGACAAGCTGCGCGCCTCTAAAATCATGCAAGATCGCACCATGGCCAATCCCAAAATCGCATTTATCTGGAACAGCGAAATTGAAGAGATTTTGGGCGATAAAAAAGTTTCTGCGATCCGCTTAAAAAATACGGTCAATGGCGAAACCACAGAGATGCCGATCGATGGTGTCTTCGTCGCAATTGGCCATCGCCCCAATACCGATCTGTTTAAAGACTATCTCGACACCGACGAGGTGGGTTATCTCAAAGTGGATGGCGCCAGCAGCAAAACCCATATTCCTGGCATTTTCGCCGCAGGTGATGTGCATGACCCCGTCTACCGCCAGGCAATTACGGCGGCAGGCAGTGGCTGTCGGGCGGCCATTGATGCTGAACGGTATTTGGAGAGCTTGGGTCATTAAGATCGGTTTATCCTGAAAATTATCGATAAGAGCCGGAGTTAATCCGGCTCTTGCGCATTTTTGTCGACGACTATGGCACAGATTAAGAGATCATGTTAAGATGAGGTAATAATGACTTATACTTGATAAAACATAACAAGTTCAACATAAGTTAAACACAAAATAAGTTAGACACGAGTTAGACACGAGTTAAACACGAGTTGAACGCAAGTTAAGCATTTGGGCTTCTGGACTAAAACAGTCGGTTTAAACATTCAATTTAAACACCAGAGCTTAAATAAATGGGTGCGCAGAAACATCGTACACAAAACGTTGATCAATCACAGGTAGAGGTAAAACGAAGCGACCATGGCTGATAAGATTCTTTTAGTAGATGATGAAGAGTCCATCGTTGAATCTATTGAATACGCTCTGAAACAAGAAGGGTTTGAGGTAGTCTGTGCCCACAATGGCCAGGACGCCCTGCAAAAAGTGCAACTCGAAAAGCCCAATCTGATTGTTTTGGATCTGATGCTGCCTGAATTGAGCGGCTTAGAAGTGTGTCGCATGCTTCGCCGTGAGCGCAATGAAACCCCTATTATTATGCTCACTGCCAAAGGTGAAGAAATTGATCGCGTGATTGGTCTGGAAGTTGGTGCCGATGACTATCTGGTCAAACCCTTCAGCCTGCGCGAGCTGATCGCCCGCATTCGGGCCCTGCTCCGCCGCAGTAAAAGTGCTGAGAACGACAGTACTCAGCCTGAGACCCATCGCTATGAAGAATTAGAGATGAATCTGACCGAACACAAAGTCACCGTGCGTGGCAAGGCTGTTGAACTCTCGCCAAAAGAGTTTAAGATTCTGGCGATGCTCATGTCCAGCCCCAACAAGGTCTTTTCCCGCGAAGAGCTGCTTGAACAGGTCTGGGGATTGGATTTTTATGGCGACACAAAAACAGTAGACGTACATATCCGTTGGCTGCGTGAAAAGATCGAGGCAGATCCCAGCAATCCTCGTTTTGTACAGACCGTGCGCGGTTTCGGCTACCGCCTCGGGGGTTAAGCGGGGCCGTGGCCCTTGTCAACAGCGGAGTTCTCATTCTGGATCTACAGGGGCAAATTTTGTCTGTGGATCCCGATGCCCATGAGATCTTAGAAACAGGCGACGAACTCCAAGGAAAGCACCTGAGTGAACTTTGGCCCGACTCTCCCCTGCCGGGGCTGTGGTTAGAGATGAGTCAGTCCAAGGCCGTTTCGCATGAGTTTATTTCGACCTGGACAGCCAAACCCAAAACGCTCTGTATCAACGCCCATCCTTATCGTCTGGCTGAACACAGCGGGTTTTTGATGCAAATTCAAGATTTGACCGCTGTCAGGCGCCTGGAATCGCTGGAGCGGGAATTTATCACCAATGTCTCCCACGAATTGAGAACACCGCTGACCTCGATCAAAATGGCCGCTGAATCTCTGCAAATGGGCGCCATTGCCAACCCCAAACTCAAAGATAAATTTTTATCCAATATCCAAAGAGAAGCCGATCGGCTGACACGTTTGGTCAACGAATTGATTATTTTGGCCAATATCGACGAAGCGGAGACCTCGTTGCACGTCTCCTCCTTTGACCTGTTTGAGGTCTTAGACGATGTGGCATCGACCATGTCTCACCACAGCAAGGTCAACGATGTTGAACTCGTCACGGATTACCCAAGTACCCTGCCCATGATGACGGCCGATCGCGATCGGATCTTGCAGGTTTTAATCAACCTCGTGGACAACGCGATCAAGTGCAACCGCCCAAATGGAACCGTTACCTTACACGCCCATATCGAAGGCGAGCAAACGGTCATCGAGGTAACGGATACGGGGATTGGCATCCCCAAAATCGATCTGCATCGGATCTTTGACCGCTTTTTCCGGGTTGACAAAGCCCGCTCCCGCGTCACAGGCGGAACAGGTCTGGGTCTTTCGATTGTCAAAGACATCATCGAAGCCCACGGCGGCAGTATTGAAGTTAACAGTGTGGTCAATACCGGCACCACCTTTACCATTTGCCTCCCCCTCAAAGCAAAACCCCAACGCGACAACAGCCCCACTTAAGTTCTTCTGAGCAGGCCCATTTTTACTAAAATCGGGTTTGATATCTTTACTTTATAATGCAAAGTAGTTTATTATTCTTTCAGTCTACTTTATACAACAAAGTTCTTTAGGAGATCATAAATGCCACCCGAAACACCATCACAACCGCCAGAGGCTCCACTTTCAGCCCAGATGACCTGGCAAGATGTGCGCAGATCCTGGCAAAGGATGCGCTCCTCCGTGACCTTTAAACTCTTTTCGATGATGTTTCTCTTCCTTTTTTCGCTGATCCCTGTGGCCTTTATTCAAGACCTGGTGCGTGAAAGAGAGGGGCTGCAACGAAGTGCCAGCGAAGAAGTCAACCGCAAGTGGGCGGATCCACAAACCCTGACGGGCCCGATTCTGACTCTGCCCTACCGCAGAGAGATTCCCCTTGAAAAAGGCAAGGTTCGCACTGTCACAGAATACCTGCATATTTTGCCGCAAAAGCTGGATATTCAGGGCAATTTATCGCCAGAAAAGCTGCACCGGGGCATTTATACCTTGACCGTTTATACCACCGATCTGCAGCTCAAAGGCCATTTTAATGCCGCTCAATTTAAAAATTTACCCATTGCCGAAGACCAGATTCTCTGGCAGCAGGCCTTTGTTTCCACAGGCATTTCCGACCTGCGCGGAATCAAAGAAACCGTTAAATTACAATGGGGTCCCCAAAACTATGCCTTTGATCCCGGAACTGTGACCGATCATCTCTATGACTCAGGAATTCATACCCCCGTCGGACTGAGTGCCGCGCAAAGACAAAAACAACTCAATTTTCAGATCCAGCTCAAACTCAAAGGCACCCAAAAGCTCTTCTTTGTCCCCGTCGGCCAAGAAACATTGGTCAAACTCCAAGCTCCCTGGCCCGATCCAAGTTTTGACGGCGCCTTTTTGCCCGACAGCCGCAGCATTTCTCCCCAGGCCTTTCAGGCCAATTGGAAAGTCTTACATCTCAACCGCAATTTCCCCCAACTCTGGCAGGGCAAACAATACAGCTTTGAAAATGCGGCTTTTGGCGTCTGGCTGATTCAGCCCCACAACCACTACCAGAAAGTCACCCGCTCGGTCAAATACGCCCTGTTTTTTATCGGGCTGACCTTTCTCACCTTTTTCTTTGTCGAAATTTTGACAGGACGTCTGGTGCATCCGCTGCAATACCTGCTGGTCGGTTTTGCTCTCTGCGTCTTTTATACGCTCTTGCTCTCAATTTCAGAAATCCTTGGTTTTGAAAAGGCCTATGCCACTGCCGCCAGTATGACCTTGCTCCTGATCAGCGCTTATGCCGCTGGTTTCTTAAAGAGTTGGCCCTTGACCGCTGTAACCAGTGGGGTACTGTGTGCCCTCTACAGCTTCATTTACGTGATTATCGACCAGCAAGACTATGCTCTGCTGATGGGCAGCCTGGGCCTGTTTGTGGTCTTGGCTCTGGTGATGTTTTTCTCAAGGCGCCTGTCTTTGGAGCCCGAATCGGGAGAAAGCGGCACTTAAGAAAAAAAATAACCCAAAGTACAAAGGCCCGTGGAATGCATTCCACGGGCCTTTAAAATACAGATAAATTAATCGTTTTTAATCAGAGAACCAGCAAAGCCACCGACAGCACCGAGAGCGGCCCCCAAAAGAGCACCGCCACCCATCATTTTAACATCCATGCCTTTGCCCATTTTAAGATTTAAAGCAGTCACAGCAGCGGCACCGGCCACAGCACCAGTTGCAGCGCCATACATGGCACCTTCGGATTTACTCTTGGCAAATGCACCGGCCACAGCGCCACTCAGACCACCGACGACGGCACCGGCCATGCCACCACCACCGGCATTCAAGGCAGAGAGCAAGACGCGGTGGAAAACAGGGGCTTCTTTTAAACTGAGATAACTCATCACGCCAGCGCCACCAGCGGCAACCAGGCCTGTGGTTTGAGCGGCAACAGCTGCGCCAGCCAAGGTATTGGTAAAAGTATCAAGGCCTGACTTGGGTTTGGCTTCAGTGGCGGCGGGCTTGGGAGCTTCGGCCTGGGGCTTGGCAACAGGGGTCGCCATGATAGCAGACTGGTTGGAAAGAGCTTGAATAGACATGTGATTAAATTCCTTCTACGCGATTTTGATAGTATTTATATCGCCCAGATAGCGTGTGATCTGACGGGCCGGAAATTAAAGAACAGTTAAAAAAGGAGGAACCTTCGTTTAAATCTGTTCATCTAGATCTAAAGGCCACCAGAGATCTCAAAGGCTTGCCCCGTCACAGCTGCCGCTTGGGGAGAGATCAAATAACCCACCATTTCAGCCACTTCTTCGGGCTCAATCCAACGGCCCAAAGGCACAGCTCGCAGCTCTTCTTCTTCAAAAACAGCAGGTGATAAGTCATAGTGCTCAGCAATAGCAGCCATGCTCTGCTGTCCCATATCTGTGCGTACCCAACCCGGACAGACGGCATTCACTGTGATTCCCCAAGGCATCACATCCTGAGCCAAAGCGCGGGTCAGGCCCACCACTCCATGTTTGGCTGCACAATAGGCCAGCGAGTGGCGAATGCCTTTTAAACCCAACACGGAAGAGATATGAATCACCCGCCCCCCCCCGGTTTTGCGCATTTCCAAAACAGCGGCCCGAGAGCAGAGATAGGTGCCGGTGAGATTGGTAGAAATGATCCGCTGCCAGATTTGCATGTCTTGGTCGCTCTCCAAATCGCTGAAGCCCGAAACCCCCGCAGCAGTGACGAGTACGTCCAAACGGCCACTCTCAGCCACAATTTTGGCAAAGACCTCTTCTACCTCCCAGGCCGAGGTCACATCCAATTCTTGGGCCTTGACAGGTAAACCCTGGGCCTGCAATTCCTGACAGGTCTGATTGAGACGCTCACGGTTTTGAGAACAGAGCCAGGTGGTCATACCCTGGCGGGCCAAATAAGCCGCAATTGCACGGCCAATGCCACGGCTTCCGCCGGTTACCAGGGCAATCATGGCGCCGGGGTTTCTGTCGCAGCAGGTTTGGCGGCCACTGCAGGACGATCAAAGGGCAACATCAGTTTCCAGAGCGCCTTGAGTTCAGGAGAGACTTCAATCATCTGGCGGTTGTGACTGTGAACCACCAGCGTATTGCCATTGGCCATACGCTCAGCATAAGCCGGAGATCCGTATTTGATCTCTTTGCGCCCTGAAAACTCCCAGACCATTTCTCCTTCAGGTGAGATCTCAATCACCCGATCATTGCGGGTATCGGCAATCAGCGTATTGCCGTTGGAGAGCCGGCTGGCGGATTCTGGGTAACTCAAATGGGTCGCATCTTCGCCTGTGGTTTTGCGCACACCAAAATGCCAGACCACTTCACCAGCGGGAGAGACTTCGATCACTTGGTGCGCAGCCCAATCGGTGATCAGCACATTGCCGTTTTCGAGTTTTGAGGCGTGGTAGGGCCCCGTCAGGCGATCCACGCCCTCATACGACCAAACAATTTCACCGTCAGGGGTCAATTCAAAGACACGGGTATTGCCCTGATCGGCAATCAGGGTATTGCCATTGTCCAAGCGTTGCACCCCACGGGGACGGTTTAAACCCGCCTGTTTGTCGCGGGATTTGCCCGTCTCCCCAAATTGCCAGACGATCTCACATGTTTTGGTGTCGATTTCAAGCACCCGATGCTGATCGGTATCCGCCAGCAAAAGTGTGCCCGCAGCCGTTGGATTACAGGAATTGGGTTTTTGCAAGGTCTGGCCTTCGCCTTCACCATAGCGCCAATCCATGCGGCCCTCACGGTCGGTGAGAATCACGCGGTTTTTGGTGCGATCCACCAAATAAAACTTCAAGGGTTCCAATTCGGGTTTGCCAAAAAGCGAGACATGCGCCTTGTTGCTGGCAGCTGTGCGCACATTGGACATACGTTTAGAAATCAGGGCCTGCATGGCATCGGCTTTGGCCGTGGCCTCTTCTTCCGCTTTATCAGCCAAGCGCATATAGGGGTTGCGCACCCCGTGTTTGACAAAGCGTTTGGTGCTCTGCTCAACCTGCAGCACGGCTTTGGCCCGTTCAAAATCCGACATCAAACAGCCCCACACCACCTTTTTTTCACCGGGGTCATATTCAATCATCGAAGATTCACCCAGGATCGAGACCAGACCATTCCAGAAATAGGTTGCCCGAAAAGGAGAATCCATCTGATACTCCTCGGGCCCCGAGTGGGTAAAATGCTCCCAGAGAATCTGGCCTTCGGCGTCCAACTCCAAAATGCGCAAATTGCCCGCGTCGACCACCAGGGTATGGCCATTGTCCTGGCGCAGCGCAGATTGAGGGTAACTCAGATAGCCCGGTTCAACCCCATAGCCCCCTGACTCTTTGTTCTCAGGATTGCCGTATTGCCAAACAATTTCCATATTTTCCAATTCCAGAATGCGGTGATTGCCAGTATCGGTGATCAAGAGATTGCCGTTGGCCAAACGCTGTACGTCACTGGGGGTATTGAGCAGGCCCATTTTGATACCCGCCTCACCGAGTTGGCCATATTGCATACGAATGTCTGAGTCTTTGTCGACTTCAATCACGCGGTGATTGCCCTGATCGACAATCAAAACATGATTCAAGCCATTGGCTGTGGCACGCACCGGGTTTTTGAGCTTGTGCTCGGTAGATTTGCCCTGATTAAACTCCCAAAACAAACGGCCACTGGGGGTGATTTCCATAATCCGGTTGAGGCTGTAATCGGTGACCAGGGTATTGCGGGTGGGTAGGCGCACAGCATCGCGGGGGAAAGCCAACTCAATCGACGCCTCCATCAGCATGTCTTTGCCCATGGTCCAGAAAATATTTTTATTTTCATCCACTTCGAGAATGCGTTTGCCCTCCATGTCGATCATCAGGAAGTGTCCCTGGGTCAGGTTGTCCAGCGGGCGGGCCGAAGCAATACTGATAATCCCACGTTTGAGTAATTCTTCGGGACGCTCAATTTCATAGCCGCAATAAGAACAAATATAACTGCCGAACAAAGGCTTTGAGCAGTTGGGGCAATTCGAAGGGACCGTTTTCAAGCCGGCTTTGACCAAACTGTCGCGTTCGTATTTGTGCAACATGTCTTCCATCTGCTCACGCAGGATCACAATATCGAGGTGGTAATCGCCCACCACGTTTTTGAGCTTGATAATGGCCCCGGTATACCATTCCAACTCATTGCGGGCACGGGTCGCCGCAGATTTGACCCGCACCAGATTTTCAGTCAGCTCAGGATCGCCGAGCAAATCAATTTCGCCCTTGCTTTGCATGAAAATCGTGTCGGAACAGACTTTGGTGATCAATTCATCGGCCGCTGGAGAAATATTCATTTGGGGCGCTTTTTCGGGTTTAAACGGCGGGGGGGCCCCCTCTTGAGGCGCCTCTTCGGGCTCTTCGTCTTCTTTCTTTTGCGCTTCTTCAAAAGCCCGCTGCTCCAAATCGATTGTCGGCACCGCTGCTTGCTGGGCCTCCTGTTGGCGCAGAGAGTCTTCCAAGGCTTTCTGGCGCACAGCCACGCGGGCATCGCGAACAGCTTCCTCGCTGACCGTTCCCTGCCCCAATAAAACCTCAAGTACGGTCTGATTTTTGGCGGCAATGGGGTTGATACCCAAGAAGTTCAGGGCCACTGGCCGGGTACCGTCTTTGATCGAAAAACGCTGAGTGGTCTTTTGACGAAGCACATCAATCACGCTGATAATCGGGGTAAAGGGATCTGGATCGTTGAGATAGGTCATAAAGACCAATTGCTCCCCATCGGGAGAAATCGCCATCAGATCAACGGGAGAATCGCTATTGGTACTGAAAAGATCGCCTTTGATCGCAATATCTTTGCTCATCTGTTCCGTTTTGAGATCGATCACCTTGAGTCCCGGATTGGGTTTGGTGGCCAGTACGAACAAAAAGTTTTCGTCTTTGCTCAGTACACAATTGCCCAAGAGGCCCACAGCCGGGGAAATTTTATGGCTGCTGTAGTCATCGAGATTGAACACCGTAATGCTGGTGCTGTTATCGGTGAGATACAGCCGTTTGCTTTTTTCGGCCAGACAGAGGTTGAGGGTTTTGCTGGATCCGGGATTGCGCAAACTCAGGGTTTTGAGCAAGAGGCCGGTTTCGAGATTGATCAGATGAACCTGGCCTGCACCGCGGTCGGCAAAAGCGGCCAAAATACCCTGATAGCCCATAAAAAAGTCGAGCGGACGGGCATTCATACTCTGCTTGGGAAAGGCATTCCAGAAAAAGCTGTGTCCCAAGGCCAGATTGTTGTCCTGTAAAAAAGGGCCATTCCAGAAAGCCCCTTCCTGGCCGTGAATCACTTCTAATTGCGGCGAGAGTTGCCAGGCAATATCTTCGGCTTTTTTGGCACTCTCAGGGTTAAACAGGGTCAAATGGGTGCCCGCAGACTCCCAATCGGCAAGATTGATCGCCTTATCTGCGCCATCAGGTTTAGGCAATTGTAAGTTAAACTTTTCCTGCCCCTCGGGATAGCGATAGGCCTGAAATGTATAGGTATTTTGGTCCCAGAGGTAACGGGTGCCAGCCAAAGCCTGTTGGCCCGCTTTGAGGTTTGAATCTATCAGTTCAACGGCAGTTTGCACCTGCTCTTGGGTCAACAGTTCACGGCGGATCAGTTCTTGTAAAAGGGGATCTTGGAACGCTTCCTGTGGGGCCATCTGTTTTGCCTCTTTCCCTGATAATTTCACTGATAATTTC
>CAZRFI010000142.1:0-12181 GCA_964598905.1 uncultured Candidatus Sericytochromatia bacterium
TCACACCGCGTTTAGAAATCACGGCCAAAGGCGTTAAAAACAGAATTTTGAGATCCAGCAGCAGTGAAATTTTTTCGATGTATTCCAGATCCAGATTGAGTTTGGTGGGAATATCCAATTCATCGCGCCCGTTGACCTGGGCCCAGCCACTGAGTCCTGGGCGCACGCGAAAGACCCCGCGCATGCGCTCGGTATAATCGGCCACAATCGGCGGAACTTCGGGCCGGGGGCCAATAAAACTCATTTCCCCTTTGAGGATATTTAACAATTGCGGCAGTTCATCGATGCTGCTGCGGCGCAGCCATTTGCCCAAACGGGTAATCCGGGCATCATTTTGAGCTGTCAGCAGGGGGCCGAGTTTGTCGGCATTGCTCACCATGGTGCGGAATTTAAAAATCTGAAAGGGCACTTCGTCCACCCCCACGCGGGTTTGCAAATAGAGGGCCGGGCCTTTGCTCTCCAAACGAATCAACAGGGCCACCCCCAAAAGCAGAGGCCCTGTTAAAAAGAGTAAAAGCAGTGCAAAGACAAAATCCAAACTGTATTTGAGGTGCAAATAGGGTTTGGATTTGCTTAAAGGGGCCGAAGAGATTGCTGTTGAACTTGTCATGGGATTTTATTCCCACATTTTAGCGAGATTAATCTCCCAGATCAAGACGTAGCGCAAGAGGCCCACGCCCCTTGAGGCATAAATTCTAAGCGATCATCACACCGACGCTGCCACCAATGGCACGGGGATAGTGAGGATGGCCCGGATGGCTGCCAGGATAATTGGGATGGGTGGGGTAATGAGGCAGCGGGGGCTGGGGCGGGTGATGAATCAGGTGTTGGTCAATGATCTCACCCTGTTCGCCATAGGCTTTTTGGTAATTCTTTTCTTCGCCTTTGCGGTTCCAGAAAGGACCACTGTTTTTGAGTTCGCCATCGTTATTGGTATCAAAGAGTTTGATCACACCCAACAATTCATCGCGGGTGACTTGGCCATCGTTATTGGCGTCGGCTTTGGCAAAGAGTTTGTCTTGGTTAAAGCGGGTCAGGGTGATGGTGTCATATTGCTGACCGGGCATAAAATCGCGCTGCAGGCGCTCTGTTTCGGGCTTATTGCCGCGTAATTGAATCACACCATCGCGGTTGGTGTCGTAATTGCGAATAATCTGACTGGCAAGTGCGTTTACAGAAACCATATATAAAATCCTCCGAACATAATCTGGTTGAACCTGGGCCTGAGAGAAAGATTTATCTTCTCAGACTTAACTTATATTTAACCTTATCATAACAAAAAGATTAAATCAAGGGGGGAGGTTTAAAAATGCATCAAATGCAAAAGTGGATGTGCGTCCAGAAATTTAAAAATTTTCTGGTGGGCCACTGGCACAGCCAGCGGCGCATCTTTGCCGGGCTGGTACCAAGCCCAGCCAGCGGGCAGGGGCGGTGCTTGGGCCTGTTGATATTCGCCGCCTGGATGCAGCGCCATTTTCATTTGACGGTGGGTCAGGGTGTGTTCGACTTGGCCGAGGGAATCAGCCAATTCGGTCTTGAGACCGGTTTCAGCCAAGATCTGAGCCTCCAATGCCTCTAAGCCGTCAGCCGACCAGGGCAAGACCCAGAGATCGCGAAAGATACCACTTTCTTTTTCTTGTTTGAGTAAATAATGCCCCTGCCAGACCAACAGTGCCACTTGCAAATTCAGGGTTTTCACTTGGGTCTTGCCAGCCTTGCGCGGATAGGCCTCGGGATTGCCATCTTGGGCCGCCTGGCAGTAAACACGCAGCGGGCATTCGCCACATTTGGGTTTGCTGGGCGAGCAGACCGTTGCGCCCAATTCCATCAGGGCCTGGTTAAAATCACCGGGCCGTTTGGGGTCGATCAAGGCCCGCACCCAGGCCTCAATTTGGATCTGGGCCGGTTTTTTGTCGATGGGATCGGTACAGGCATAGAGCCTTGAAAAAACCCGCAGCACATTGCCGTCGATCGCCGGTTCGGGCAGTTGAAAGGCGATGCTCAAGACCGCCCCAGCAGTATAAGGTCCAATGCCGGGGATCTTTAAAATTTCAGCACGGTTTTGCGGTAAATGGCCCGCAAAATCGCTGACGACCGCCTGGGCACCTTTGTGCAAATTGCGGGCCCGGCTGTAATAGCCCAACCCCTCCCAATGTTTGAGTACAGGTTCCAAGGGGCTTTCAGCCAGGACTTGAACTGTGGGAAAGCGTTCAACAAATTTCTTGAAATAGGGTTTGACCGTCTGCACCTGGGTCTGTTGCAACATGATCTCCGAAATCCAGATCTGATAGGGATCGCTGGTCTCACGCCAGGGCATTTGCCGCAACTCAGGCTGAAACCAAGCCAGCAGAGAGACACAAAAATCTGTTTTGGGGGCGGAGCTGTTTGGGGCAGACATTAAGGCACAGGATCTTTGGTGATCGCCAGAATATAATCCCGCACCTGTTGGGCCTCTTTTTCGTTGATGACCCGCTCTTGCAAATAGCGCAGCAAGACAATTTCAATTGTGACATTGTAGCGAAAAAACTCAGGTGAGATCAGCAGGTGACACTTGGAGCACTGTTGGATATAGGCCTGTTTCAGCGGTTCCAGAGCTTCGCCCCCGGGCAGGTCGTGTTTGCTGATCTTGGGTGCAAAGAAATAGGTGATCAGACAGCCTGAGAGCAGCAAGGTGCTCAGGCTAAGACACAGCAGAGGCAGGAGTTTTTTCATGGGGACAGTATATCATGGGGCAAGCCTGAAACGGTTGAGCGTCACAAAGGGCTAACTCCCCCAAGTATAGCGGGATTCTTTGTGTTCAGGGTAATACTTGCCTGTGATCGCAATTCCCAATTCTTTGTTCTGGAATTTGCCATCAGAGACCCGGTGTAAAACCGCTTCTGCCACGGCACTGCCAAGCGCTTCTTCGGTTGCCCCAGATTTACCTGTGGTCGGGCAAAAATAGCCCATAGGCCCAGCATTTACGACTATATGATTGGTAAAGACATAGGCCCTGCCACCACCAAGACCCTCAATATTGCCTGTGGCGTTGCCATCAATAAAATCTGCATCCACCGGTTTGGTCACAAAAGATTTGATATCTTTATAGACCACCCCATCCCTTGCCATCGGCAAATTCAATAGATGTGCTCCTTTGACATCAGAAAACCCAGCTTCTTTCAAACAGGTCGCAAAGGCTTTAGCAAAATTGCCACAGGCGCCGTTAAGGTCCCCCATCATCAGATCGGTATTTCTGGGTGTCCCGGTGGGGTGGTAATGATACAATCCCCGGCCCCGCTCCATAAAATTGGCAAAAATGGCCTGTGCTTTTTCGGGTGTATTTGGCATGGAGCGAATTTCAGGGGTGATGATTTCGGATAAAATTTCCTGCTTCAAACTGTCTAATTGTGCTTGCATATTGGCTTTGATTCCTGCCATTTCAGTCCGCAAGGCAGCAACTTGGGCGGGTTTCATACCAAGTGAAGGCTTCCAATTGTCCAAATCCTGTAATTGGTTGCGCAGAGCTTGGGCTTGCTCCATGCGATGGTGGCTAACTTCCAAGGGCACCACACGGCTCGAAGCTGCCACAGAAGATGACGAGGCGGATACAGACGATGAAGCGGAATCAGAAGACAATGAGGGGGGAGAAACTGATTCTGCTGCCTCAGGCTCAACCTCAGGCATAACATCACCAATAAATGGAAATTTTTGGCTATTTCGCAAAATATCCACGGAAGAACTGCTGCTTAAACTGCTGTGTAAATCAGCTCGATCCTGCTCCGTATTCAAGGGGGCACTGCCCGAAGCGACACCAATGGCACTGCTTTTGGCACGGTCAAAGGATTCCTGGCTTCGGGTCAGTTCAAGTGGCGCAACGCCACTGGCAGATTGTGTCGCAATACTGCTACTGGAGCTGGTAAGCGGTGAAAGGGGGAGAGAAGATGGGGTTTGGTCAATTTTAGGTCCTTGCACAACAGCCTCCAAAAAAAGAGCAATTAAAAGTTAATTATCAAAATCGACCCAATTATACCATTTCAAACAACCCTGCTTTCAGCCCATTGTATTTGCATTTCAGGCCTTAATCTTCTTAAAATGAAGTATGTTCACCCCGCGCAAACGCAAAATCCACACAGCCCAGGACTATATCCAGGGTATTTTAAACGGCGATCGCACGCTGCTGGCCCGTGCAATTACCCTGATTGAGAGCCAATTGCCCGCCCACCAGCAAATGGCCGAGGAAATGATTCAGGCCCTCTTGCCCCACAGTGGCCAATCCCTGCGGATCGGGATCAGCGGCTACCCAGGGGCTGGCAAAAGTACATTGATTGAGACCCTGGGGCTGGATTTGCTCAAACAGGGCCATAAATTGGCCGTTTTGGCAATCGATCCCAGTTCTCAACTCAGCCACGGCAGTATTCTCGGCGACAAAACCCGGATGGAGGCCCTGACCCGCGAAAGCGGCTGTTTTATTCGTCCCACGCCCTCGGGTGGCAATCTCGGTGGCGTGGCCCGCCACACGCGCGAAACGATCCTGCTGTGTGAAGCCGCAGGTTATGATCTGATCCTGATTGAGACGGTCGGGGTGGGACAAAGCGAAGTCTTGGTACGTTCGATGGTGGATTTCTTTCTCTTGGTGCTGATTCCCGGTGCAGGCGACGAGTTACAGGGAATCAAAAAAGGCGTGATGGAAATGGTGGATGCTGTCTTGGTCAACAAAGCCGATGGAGAACATCTGCCCCAGGCCAAACGGGCCGCTGGAGAATACCAAATGGCCCTGCATTATCTCACCCCCGCCACCCCAGGCTGGACACCCCCCGTTTTGCTGGGATCAGCATTGGAAAAACAGGGACTGGATCTGCTTTGGCAGGTCATTCTGGACTTCCAAACCCAGCAAAAACAATCTGGCCATTGGCAAAAACGCCGCGAAGCCCAGACCTTAGAATGGTTTGAACAGGCTCTGATTGAAAATCTGCAGCGGCGCTTCTTTTATCATCCAAGCGTTCAAGGCCGTTTGCCAGACATCCGCAGGGCCGTACAAACCATGGCCATGCCTGTCTCTGCTGCGGTAGAAAGCCTTTTGGATCAGTTCTTTTCGGGCTCGGCTGGCTCTGGGGAAACGGGCAGAACTGGCATAACCACGGGCACATCGGCCTCCAATTCAGGACTGTAAGCCGTGGCACAGTTGCGGCCTTTGTGTTTTGAGGCATAGAGCGCAATATCCGCTTTTTCGATCAGGTCATCGCGATTCTCTGCCTGTAGGGGAAATTCAGCACAGCCCACACTGATTGTGACTTTAAACAATTGCTGTTCGTAGAGAAACTCACTGTTTTCAACGCTCTCGCGCAGGCGCTCGGCCACATGTAAAGCCCCCGAAAGATCAGTATCAGGCATAATTACAGCAAATTCTTCTCCGCCATAGCGGGCAGGGGTATCTACCCCATCACGAATGCTGCCCCCCACCAGCGAGGCCACCTTTTTAATTACAAAATCGCCAGCCAAATGACCATAGGTATCGTTAAAACGCTTAAAGAAATCGATATCAAACATAATCAAGGAGGTCGGCATCTGAAAGCGCTGGCTGCGTTTGAGTTCCTGTTCGAGCATGTCTTGAAAATAGCGCCGAATATACAGGCCAGTCATACCATCGGTGATCGAAAGTTCATACAGCTCGGCATTTTTGATCGCAATCGCGACCTGATTGGCACTGTCTTGGACCTGCACCAGATCAGCGGGCAAAAATCCGCCTGGTTTATTGTCGAGGCTGATCACCCCCAAAACATTCTGATCAACTTTGAGCGGCAGACAGAGAACATTTTTCAGGCCCTGATCCATAGACTGAAAATGATAGGGCTTAAAACGCGGATCTTGGAGGGGCTCATTACAGAGAACCGCTTCACCACTGGCCGCGACATGGCCAGCAATGCCTTCTCCAAAGGCAAAAGATATCCGCTCGTGGACTTTCACAGGGCTGCTGTCGAGGCTGGGATTGTAGACCACCTTGAGCAATAATTGTCCCGAAGAAGGGTCTACCAACATGATTGAGCCCTGTTCAGCCCGCACAGAATGGATAATAATCATCAGCACTTGCAAAAGCAAATCATTGCCCGAGCGAGAAATAATCGCTTGGTTGATCTCATCGCGAATGGTCAAATTGACAATCATTCCCTCTTTTTCGAGGAGGGCTTGGCGAATCTCAATCCGCATTGAGTCCAAGGTCTGGGCCAATCGTCCCAGCTCGTCTTTGGAGTTGAGATAAACAGGGCTATCGAGTTCGCGCGCTTCGACTTTGCGCGCCATTTGGGACAGGAGCATGATCTTTTGTAAGAGGTTGCGAGAAAGACCCAGAGCCAAGAGCAAAGCCAAAATAATCGCCCCGCCGGCCATCAAAAGCAGAATATTCCGCACCGAGCCAATCACTTTGTTCAGCTCAGACATGTTCAAGGCCACCATCAGCACATATTCGCCATTGCGCGCAGGCCGGGTTTGACTGGCGAGGATATACGTCGGGCGCTTGCCTGGCACAAGGCCCCCTTTTTCATATTGTTCGACCAGATTTAAGGACGTGGTCTCATCCAGGGTTGTGGCCAAGACTTCCAGGTGTTCCTCTTTGCTCAGAATCAAGACTTCGCTACCCGCAATTTTGCCAATTGCATCCGCCAATTTATTTGAGGCCCGAAAGGTTAAACCCAAGACGGCAATCGGTTGGGACTTAGACGGGTGATACAGGGGCAAAGCGGCTGAGATCAACAAATGACCTTGGGCAAAACGGCGGCTGCTTTTAAAATCCCCTTTGAGGGCCGATTGCACCTGATCCAAGGGAGTCAAACGCTGTCCTTGCAAGGGTTCTGCCACCATAAATTTGCCTTTGTCATCATAGACTTCGAGCACGGCATCATAGAGCTGCAAATTGAGGTCTTGGTAGAGCGTGCTCAATTGATTGATCAAATCGAGGTAATCCCGTTTGAGGGCTCGCTCTTGAATGGCCTGGGTCTGGGCAATGACCTGGCTTTTGAGTAATATTTCTTGACTGAATTCTTCAAAGATATTATCGGCCACAATCGAGGTTTCGCGGGCCCGCAGGGTAAAAAAGTTTTCAATCTGGCTCTGCAGCAATTGGGAACTCCAAAACGCTGAAAGCAGAGCGGGCAACAAAGCTGCCAGCAAAAACAGGGCCGGCAGCCGAAAGCGAATCGAGTTAAGCAGCGAGATCTGCACTTTGCTTGGCCTCCTTATACAGGCGTTTTAGGGCCTGATCGGTGAGCGCTTCCAGCTTTTCGGGGCTTTCAAAGGCCTGTCCGAGCAGCCAGTTCATTTCTTGCCAGACGTATTTCATCAAAGGAGAATTGGGCATGGGCACACCCGTTTGGGCCTGTTGGTAAAATTGGCGTTGGTGCTCCGCCAGGGAATCATTCTGATAAAGTGAGGCCAGCACAGGTAAATTGTCCAATTCCCGCAAGGCCAATGCCTGCACGTCCGGCTGGGCCACAAAAGCCAGCCATTTTTCAGCAGCCGCTGAGGACTTGCCCCAGGGATTGAGGCCAAAACCTTTGATACCAATAAAAGGCCTGGGCACTTGCGTTACACTGATCGGAGGTAAAGGACTGACAGCCAAAGGGACACCGTTTTCCTGGGGCGCAGCCAAAGACCAGGGCCCAGAGATAATTTGGGCTGTTTGACCGGCACTGAAGAGATTGAGTGTGGCCGAAGCAGAACTTTTGGGGGGAACTCTGCCATTTTTTTCCAAGGCCAAGGCAAAGCGAATCGAAGCCAGCAGGGGTTCTCGGCGCAGAGCCAATTGACCTTTGGCATCAAAGAGGGTGCCCCCAAAGGCATGAAAGAATAGGGCATGAAAATAAAAATTGCGGTTATCGTACATCAGGGGATACTGACCCGGTTTTTTTGTGAAGCTCTTCCAGTCTGAACTGGCTTTGGGAAGCAAGCGGGTATTGCGAATCAAGGCTGCCACCTGAAAAACAAAGGGCATAGCGTAGATCTGCCCTTGATAAGACAGGCCCTGCCGACTGAAAGGCACAAACGGATCAAAATTCTGGTTCAGGGGCTTTAATAATTTTTGTTGGGCCAATTCTCCGACCCAATCGTTCATTAAATAGACCAGGTCAGGCGCACCAGGTTCACGGGCCTCTCCACTGTAGCGGGGTTTGAGATCAGAAAACGGCATAAAGCGCAATTTCACTTTAATTTGCGGATTTTGGCTTTCAAAAGAACGCGCAACGACTTTAAAGAACCTCATCTCTTTTTCATTGCTGTCCAGCCAAATATTCAAAGCACTGGGCACCCGATCCGCCGGGCGGCAGGCCACCAGCAAGAGGCAGCAAGGGAGAAAAGTAAATACCGAAGATCGAAGGGATTTCCGCATGATTCAGTCTGACGTGTCTAAGCGAATTTGCCAATACCCCTAGAACCGAAAACCGAACTCATCTCCAGATAGCTGATACGGCTGTCGGCTCAATTTATCGGGGCTATAAACGGTCAGCAACTCTGGCAGAGTGAGCGCTTCCATCGCTGGGATCAGGCCCAAACTGTACGCAAAAAAGCCCAATAAGCGCTCGCATGACAGGCCCGTTTTTAGAATTTCACTCAGAGTCAGAGCCCCACTGCGTTTGGAGAGGCGTATGCCTTGGGGATCTAAGAGCAGAGGCAGATGTAAAAATTGTGGCGCTGGTCGCTTGAGCAATTGGTAAAGCCAGACCTGGGCGGCTGTACTGGGCAAGAGATCGTCTCCACGCACCACTTCGCTGATCTGCATAGCCAGATCGTCGGCCACCACAGCCAATTGGTAGGCCCACTCACCATCGGCACGCAACAACACAAAATCCCCCACATCAAAAGCCTGGGGCCCCATCAACAAATCCTCAAACGCCACCGAAGTTTGGGGGCCCAGCAGCCGCAGACTGGGTTGTTTGCCCGCTGCCATTTTAGCTGTTTTCAGAGCTTCATTTAAAGCCCGTTCAGCCAATCCATAGCCTTCGATCAGCCCGTGGGGGGCACTGGCCAGAGTGTGCAAATCTTTGCGTGAGAGATAACAGGGAGAAACCCACGGTCGCAATTGCGCCAGCATTGCATGGTAATGCGCTGTTCTGTGGCTTTGCAAATAGGGACCAAAATCGCCGCCCAAATCAGGACCTTCGTCCCAGTCGAGTCCCAACCACTGCAGTTCAGCCAGATTGATTTCATAGACGCCTTTTTTGCAGCGTTGCGAGTCGAGATCTTCGACGCGCAAAACAAACACACCCCCTTGAGAGCGCGTATGCAGCCAGGCCACCAGCGCTGTTCGGGCATTGCCCAAGTGCAGACCACCCGTGGGAGAAGGGGCGTAACGCCCACGAATTGGGGAATTCATTTGGAATTTATTCAGCTTCGGCTTCGTTGTCTTTGTTCTTGTCTGAGAGAAAAAATTGAACTGCTTTTAAGCCCAAAAGCATCAGCGACATGACCAGCAAAAACTTGGCCACAGACTCAAACCACAACCCGGCCATAAGACTGGGCAAAGCCAAGCCAGCGGCCAGAATAAGACTTATAAACCAAACCAAGCGCAGAGCAGACAGAGGATCTTTAAACATAGCTGTATTTTAGCTCAGTCTGGGACTTTCTGTTTGCACTGATGTCAGACCTGAAAAAGTGCTAAAATAAACAGTAATGAGTACCAAAGCTATTATCTGTTCAATTGCCCGTTTAATTACCCGTGCCTAATTTCCGACCTATTTGCACCCTACAACATTGTAACCACCGCGTTTATCATCAAGCCCAAAGGAAAGCACGTCTCCATGAGTGATATTGTCTATCAGTTAAAAATCAGTCTGAATTTCAGTGACCCTCTGATCTGGAGGCGGTTTTTGGTTGATGGGGACACCTCCCTGGATGAACTTCACGATCTGATTCAAACAGTAATGGGCTGGGGCAATGAACATCTGTACCAGTTTATTATCAACGACCGCATGTACGGCGATGGGGAATTGGGCACCAGCTCGCAGCGAGCAGATTCCAGTGAAGTGACCCTGGGCAGCCTGATCAAACGCCCCAAAACCACCTTTATCTATGAATATGATTTGGGCGATGGTTGGGAGCATGAAGTGGTTGTCGAAAAAATCCGACCCCGCTCCCAATTTGATATTGCACATATTCCCCACTGTCTCGAAGGCGAACAGGCCTGTCCGCTTGAAGATTGTGGCGGTATTTTTGGCTATTATGACATTCTCGATGCGCTCAAAGACCCCGCCCACCCCCAACACGCCGAAATGGTCGAAGCCTGGGGCGAATTGGGCACAGATCTGGACCCTGAAACTTTTGAACTCAAATGGGTTAACGACAGTCTGCGCCAAATGATACCTTAAAGCTGCTTGAAAGCCTTTTGCGCTTGTGAGATGATAAGGGTAATCTGGGTCGGGCAAATTTTAACAATACTTTAAGTAAATTAATATTTCTTTAAGAAAGATTTAATAATTGCAGACGATATTCAGATTAGGTGACCTCTGTGTGTTAATTGCACATTTTAAAAAGGCTGCCACACAATGAGAAAGGAAATTTGCCGCAAATGCAAGTAGGGAATAACCAAGCCGGTTTGGTCGGGAAAACACAACCCGCCCCCAAAACAGAAGCCCCTCAAAAACAGACTACTCTTGATAAAGGGGTGGATTGGGTAAAAGAAAAAACCCAAAAAGGCACACTCGTGGGCGACCACTATATTGCCGCTGGTGCTGGCACACTCGTTGGAGGAACCGCAGCTGTTGCGGGGATTGCCAAAATCGCCGACAATGTGCCCGCCGTTGAAAAAGCCCTGGACTTTGTCTTTAATAAAAATGGCAGACTTTTGGCTGGCAGTATCAGCCTGGGTGCTTCAGCCGTACTCGCAGAAGATGCAGTACAGAGTTTTAAAGAGGGCAGCACAGTCAAAGCCCTGGCCGAAACCGGTGGCGCTGCTGTGGCAGGTCTCGGCGGCGTAGAATTGGTGGGACGCCAATTTAATATTCCTGTGGCCAACAAAGCCCTGAGCAAAACCCTTGATTTTATGGGCGACAATGCCCAAGCCCTGATCGGAACAGGTGCTGCCGCTGGCGGCGCTGCTGCGATTAAAAAAGGCGTTGAGGAAATTGCCGACGGCAATACTGGTAAAGGTGCTGCTTATGCCGCTGGCGGTGCCGTGGCTCTGCTCGGCGGGGGAGAGTTAATTGGCCGTCAGTTTAACGTGCCCGTACTCAAAGAAGCCCTGACGGGCCCCGCCAAAGCCCTTTTCACCTCTAAAGGTGGTATGGGTGTCGCTGGCGGAGCCGTAGCTCTGACAGGCACTGGAGCCGTTGTCGATGGCGCACGCCGTCTGACCACAGGCAAAGGAGTCGTCAACGATGCAATCGGCATGCTGGAAATGACTGCCGGTGTGACCGCTGCTGCGGGTGGCACGACCTTGGTGGGTATGGCCACTGGTTCAGAAAAACTGACCCAGGCCTTGCCTGAGACTGCCCACTTCATTGGCGCAACGGCCGCACTCGGGACCGCTGTGGCCCTGGGTAAATACACGGCAAGCAGCATGCAAAAAGATGGCCTGACATATCTGAATGCCGCCACTGGCGCAGGGGCTGCTTTGGCTGGTCTGGGCGGGGTTGAACTCGTCGCAGATAAACTCGGCGTCTCCGTGCTCGACAAAGCTTTCACCAAAGGCTGGAAACCCGTACTGGGTGCCGGTCTGGCCGTGGCCAGTTTTAAACTCGGCGCAGGTGCTGTGGCCGAGGCCAAAGATGGCAATATGCTCAATGCAGCGGGTCAAGCCGGTCTTGGCTTTATGACTGCCGCAGGCAGCGCAGCCGTCTTGGGTGACGCCCTGAATATTCCTGTTTTGGATACCTTTGGTTCCAAGACCCTGGAATTCATTGGCGACAAGATGGCCAGACCCGTATTTGAATTTGCAGTCAAAAATCCCGCTCTGACGCTGGGTGCGCTGGCTGTAGCGGGTGGTGCCGGTGCTTATGCCTATTACAACAACAAAGGCGAAAAAGAAGCGGCTCAAGCCGCCGAAAAGCCCGCCAAATAAAAGGCTTGCCCCTTTCCTTTCTCACACATGCTCCCGCCCCAATAGGGTGGGAGCCTTGTGTGCGAGAGAGCTGTTTCAGTTCCCTTCACTCTCAAGCTCTGAGTTAAGTAGTATCTGCTTCCGTTCTACCTAAAGCCCCACCCCATCAGGGTTTTCGGC
>CAZRFI010000143.1:0-12174 GCA_964598905.1 uncultured Candidatus Sericytochromatia bacterium
AAAGGCTTTCAAAAAAACTTTCAAAATTTTTGTGATTGTAATTGAAGTGTAAGTTTGCTGTAAGTTGGGCTTGTTAAAGTAATGATAACAAGAGGAACAGACGTTCCCCAAACGAAAGGAAAATCCAAACCATGGATAAGAAACAAACTGCAAGCGCCACCGAAACCGTCAACACCGCCGTCAAAGAGAGCCAAGAAGTGCTCCAGAAAATGATGGAAGTCCCCAACCAGATGAGCGAACTCATGCTCAAATCTGGCAAACAGATGCAAGAGGCCTCTCTGGACTATTTCCAGAACATGGAGCGCATTCAACGCCAATACGTACAAGAAGTTGGCAAAGTCTGGAGCGCCATGTTGCCCGGCGAACACAAAATCTGGGACAGCCAGATGCAAATGCTCGAAAACAGCTATGAAATGTTTGACCGTATGATGGCGGTAGCCAAGAAGTAATATGGAAAAACGTCTCAGTCAAAAGACCATCTTTCTGACCGGGGCTGCCCGGGGAATCGGCGCCACCTGCGCCCGGATATTTGTCAGTCAAGGCGCAAAGGTTTTTCTGGTCGATCGCGATCAGGTGGCCCTGGAAGCCCTGGCTGCCGAACTCAACCAAGCGGGGGAAGTTGCCATTCCCCGGGTTTTGGACATCACCAACCGGGCAGATGTTGAACAGGCCGTGCGCTCCATGCACGAAGTCTGGGGCCGTGTCGACATTCTGATCAACAATGCGGGCATCACCCGCGACTCCCTGACTGCCAAGATGACAGAAGAAGCCTGGGATCAGGTGATTGCTGTCAATCTCAAAGGCCCGATGATCTGCACCCAGGCCGTCTTTCCCTTTATGAAAGAGCAGCAATCCGGTGTGATTCTGAGTGCCTCTTCCGTGAGTGCCCTGGGCAATATTGGCCAGGCCAATTACGCCGCCAGCAAAAGCGGTCTGATTGGTTTAACCAAGACCTGGGCCCTGGAATTTGCCCGCTTTGGCATCCGTGTCAACGCTGTGGCCCCCGGCTTTACCGCCACCGAAATGGTAACCACCATTCCCGAAGAGATTCAGGCCAAGTTGGTGGCCCAAATTCCGCTGCGCCGCTTTGCGACCCCAGAAGAAATTGCCAAAGCTTATACCTTTTTGGCCAGCGACGATGCCAGTTATATTACTGGACAGGTTCTCTATGTAGACGGCGGCTTAACCGCCGGTTTTTAAACAAAGGATAAAAGAGTATGAAAAAAGAGACGCGGGAAAACCAAATCGACAAACTGATTGGCACCTATTTTGACCAATTGTGGAGCAATCCTTTTTACCTCAATGGCATGGGGCAGCTCATGCGCAACAATCTGGCCCTGCGCCAGCAGTGGAACAAACAGATGGAAACCCTGCTTTCGCTCTGGCAATTGCCCAATCAGCAAATGCAACAGCGCACCCTGCACCAGATCAACACCCTGCTGAGTGAGTGGCGTTTTGAAAGAGACGAACTCAACGAGCGTCTCGACAGCATGGAATCTGAACTGGCCAGTTTGAAAGCAACGGTCTCAAGCAAATCCAAGGAGGAGCCCAAACGTGTTAACAAGTCTGGAAATGCCCAAGCTGAGTGAAGACAATCCTCTTCTGCAGTATTATCCGCCGCTGGTGCGCAAGGCCCTGAGCTACGAACGCCAAGCCGTGACGCCGATGCACCCGATTTACCAGGAGAACAAACTCACAGTCTGGAAAACCAACAGCCCTGAGACCTCAAAAAAGGTGCCTCTGCTCTTGATTCCGGCCCTGATCAACCGCCACTATATCCTCGATCTGAGTGAAAAAAACAGCCTGTGTAAGGCCCTCAGTGAAGCGGGTTATGAGGTCTACTTGGTCGATTGGGGCACCGCCACCGAAGAAGACCGCTGGATGACTTTTGCCGATCTGTTTACAGGCCCGATGCGCCGGATTGTGCGCAAAGTGACCCGTGATGCCGGTGGCCGCAAGCCTGTGCTCTTTGGCTATTGCCTGGGGGGGATTATCTCCAATATCTATACTTCGATTTTCCCGCAAGACGTCGCTGGTTTGATTGCCTTAACTGCGCCCGTGGACTTTTCCCAAACGGGGATTATGGGCCTCTGGACGCAGCAAAAATACCTCGACCCCTACCAATTGGTCGACGCCATTGGCAATGTGCCGCCTGATCTGGTGCAAAATGGCTTTACCTCTCTGCGTCCGGCTCAGGCTGTGCGCAAATGGCAGAATGCCTGGGAAAAACAGGACAATGACGATCTGCTGGATTCCTTTTTTATCCTCGAAGAGTGGGTCAACGACAATATCCCCTTTCCGGGTGGGACCTGGCAGGACTATATCCACTGGCTCTACCAAGACAACCGTCTCTTCAAAGACGAGCTTTGGATTGGCAAACACCACGCTTTGCTCAAAAATGTCACCTGTCCGGTCTTAAATATTGTCGCAGATAACGACCATATTGCTCCGCCCGAAGCCTGTCTGCCTTTAAATGACAAGGTTGGCAGCAAAGACGTGACCGCAGCGCACATGCCCGGTGGCCACGTGGGAATTATTGCTTCGAGCCGCCTCTTTGGCAAGCTTGTGACTTTGGTGGTAGAGTGGTTAGATGGACGCCCTTCCCTTCTCGCTTAAAAACCCCTCCAAGCTCTTGCAGACGCTTGCGGAACAAACCCGCATCCGTCTGCAATACGGCCCTGAGTTCATTGGGGACGTCGATCAGATCGAAGTGGGGCTCACCCCCCGGACCTGTGTCTACCAGGAAGGGCCCCACTCCCTCTACCTCTATCCCGGCCAGCAGGCGCAAAATACCCCGATTTTATTGGTGTATTCGCTGATCAACCGGCCCTATATCTTTGACTTGCGCCCCGGTCGCAGTTTGATTGAATTCCTCTGCGCCCAGGGCTACGATGTCTACTTGCTCGATTGGGGCGATCCCACGCCCGACATGGGCATGGCCAGTCTCGGCGATTTGGTGGCGACCCTCAAGCGCTGTGTGCGCAAGGTTCTGCGTCGCCACCGCCAAGAAAAATTGCCCATTTTGGGCTATTGTATGGGCGCCACCTTTGCCACACTCTATGCCGCTTTGGAGCCACAACATGTCGAACGTCTGATTCTGCTGACGCCGATTTTGGGCAACGACAAAGGCGGGGTGCTGCAGACAATTGTCTCCCATCAAAATTTGCCGCCCGCGCTGTTAGAGGGCCAATTGATGTCAGGCCGCGAACTCAAGCTCTTTTTTAATTCGGTGCGACCCGCCCAAATTCTCAAAAAAGAGCGCGACTTCTGGCAAAACTACGATCAAGACACCTTCATGGAGCATTTTTTGCCCGTCGAAAAATGGTCCAACGACACCCCTGACTTGCCCGGCAAGGCCTTTCAGCAGCTCATGCAGCTCTGCATCAAAGAAGATGCCCTGCGCAAAGGGCCGATCAGCCTCAACGACCAGGTGGCTGATTGCCGCAAGATCACCTGTCCGGTTTTGGCGGTGGTGGCCAAACACGATTGGATCATTCCCGTGGCCTCATTGGACACCTGTGGCGAAGTGCTTTCGCAGTCCCAATACACACCCTATTTGCTCAATGGTGGGCATATTGGTCTGGTGGTGGGTCGGGCGGCGGGCACCCTCTGGAAAGACCTGATCGCGTTTTTACACGATCAGCCCCTGTCCTTAGGGGCGTGATAGGCTGAGTTCCTCCAGGTATTCCAACAGCGCTTCGTATTGGTATTGTTCGGCCAGGGCGATCAGGTAGTTAATCGGCTCAGCCGGTTCCAGGGCCTGCAATAAAGACAGCACTTTTTCATAATCGCCCATCAAAATGGCCTCTTCCAAAGGCACCAGAATACTGAGCAGATGCGTTTGTGTCATTTCGGGTGTTTGGGTTTGGGGAGTGGCGAGTGCCTGACTTTGCCGTGGTTGTTGATAGCTCAGCCCCAGGTATTTGTGGATTTTTTCGAGCAGTTCATCGACATCGAAGGGCTTGCGCACAAAATCTTGGGCGCCCGCCTCCATGATCTTCAGCCGATCTTCTTCGAATGCGCTGGCCGTGAGAGCCACCACCTGGGTTGCTTGGTCTGTTTCGCGTAGGGCTTTGAGCACTTCAAAGCCATCTAAGAGGGGCATGCTGATATCCAGCAGGATCAAATCGGGTTTAAATTGTTCGTATTGCTCAAGGGTTTCCTTGCCATTGCCGGCCTGATAAAGTTCAAAGGCAAATTCTTTTAAGAGGGCTTCGACGACCTCTCTGTTGGTGGCTGTGTCATCGGCAATTAAAATACGGTAGGGCTTGACCCTTTCTCCCTGCTGGTCCTCTAAACGGGTGCTGGGGTGAGCTATCGGAATCTGTTCGGGCAGTGTGATTTTTTCAACAGGCACTTCCAGATAAAAGGTGGAGCCCTTGCCAATTTGGCTTTGCACGCTCAGGCTACCGCCCATGATTTGCACATATTCTTTGCAGATCGCCAAGCCCAGGCCCGTGCTATTGGGGGATTTGAGCCCTACCTCGGTTTGTTCAAAGGGCAAAAATATTTTTTCTTGGAGTTCCAATGAAATCCCTGGGCCGGTATCCGAAATCGTGGCCCTTAAGCTCTCGCCTGACTCATTTTGCGCCAATTCTACATGCAAGTGAATTTCACCCTGTTCGGTAAATTTAAAGGCATTGGCCAATAAATTGATCAGGATTTGGCTGAGTTTTTGTTGGTCTGCATTTAAACGCTGTTCTTCTGCCGGAAAGCGGGTAATAAAACGCAGATTGCGCTGCCCGGCTGAGACTTGGAACATGGCCCTGAGTTCAGGCAAAAGGGAATTTAAATAAAACGGGGCATTTTGTAATTGGATGCGACCGGCTTCGATTTTGGAGATCTCCAAAATATTGTTGATCAGGCGCAAAAGGTGGGTGCCGCTCTGAGAAATGGTTTTGACATAGTTACGCAGTTTTTCGGGCAAAGCCTGGTCCCGTTTGAGCAATTGGCTAAAACCCAAAATGGCATTGAGGGGGGTGCGAATTTCATGCGACATATTCGCCAAAAAGGAACTTTTTGCGCGGTTGGCGCTTTCTGCCTGTTGACGCATTTGCTCCAGGAGCAATTCGTTTTTTTTGCGGCTGGTAATATCCTGCAACATGCCCTGTAAGGCAGTGGCTTGACCAAAAGGGTTGTAGACAATTTCAGCTTTGCTGTGTAAAAATTTTTGTTCTCCCTGGGCATCTGGATAGGCAAATTCGACATTGATTTCTTTTGAGCCATTTTCGGTTGCTGTCTGAAAGGCCTGTTTTAAACGGGTGATTTCTTCTGGCGGCAGAGGGGCCAATAACGCTTCCCTTTGTTGTTGGGGCAGATAGCCCAGCATTTCTTCGGTCTCTGAGCTCCAATAGCCTTTGTCTTTTTCCAGGTCCCATTCCCAAGAACACATTTTGGCCAAACGCTGGGCTTCGCTCAGCCGCTTTTGGCTTTCGAGCAAATCCCGCTGCATGTGAATCCGCGAAATCACATAACCCAAATGCACGGTCACCTGTTGCAGCAATTCCAGGCTCTCCTGATGAAAAGGCAACGCTTTGGTTGTAAACAATTCAAGCATTGCCACTGCTTTTCCTCCCTGTTGCAGGGGCAGAAAAATGCCCGTGTTTAAACCACAAAAACGGGCGGTATGGCTGAGATGAAAGCCCGCGTAGGCAGTCAGATTTTCCAGCCAGAGTGGTTGTCCTTCCCAGAAGGTGTATTCCAAGAGTGTATAATTTTTGTTTTGATTGGCCAATTGTTCAGTTGCCTCTTTAAACAAGGCAAATCTGTCGGGGTCCGCGAGGTACCACTGCCCAGATTTCAGTCTCACTTCTTCGGGGTGTGGGTCTACAACCCAGATATGTCCGACTTCCCAGCCCAAATAATGATTGAGAGCGAGAAAGGTGTGCTCAAAAGCCTCTTCGATATTGAGGGCCGCGTTGGCGGCGGCTGCGACCTCCATCAGCAGATGAGAGCGCTGTTGATGTCGCTTTAAGGCCAAATTGGCCTTTTCCAATTCCGCTGTACGCTCTTGAACCCGCAGCTCCAAGACCTCATTCATGTGTTGAATTTGATGGGCTGCGGCAATTTCTTGAGAAATATCTTCGATAATCCACAGTTTGCCAATGGACTGGCTGAGGTGATTGTAAATCGGCGTTTGTGTGATTTGGGCTGTAAAGGCTTCTTGGCGTTGATTAAACAATTGCACAGGCTGTAAACGAGAGAGCCGTTCACCCGCCCCAATTTCCCAAAAATGCTGTTGTTCTTCGGTTTCGGCTGATCCCAAGCCGAGCAGGCTGTTGAGGGGCATTTGCAATAATTCGCGGCCAGAAACAGCCAACAGTGTTTCTGTTTGGCGGTTGGCCCATAAAATTTGATGGTTGAGATCGGTGTACAGCACCGCTGAAGGAATTGACTCTAAAATGGCCTGTTGCAGATTGAGGGTATTTTCCAGCTCACTTTCGAGCTGTTTCTTTTCGCTGATATCCCGCCCCTCTGCCAAGAGCCATTCGACCTCATGGGCCTGGTTATACACAGGTTTAAGCGAGAAGTCAGAGACCATGAGTTGGCCTTGCGCACCTTGGCTGTGGAGTTCGTAGCGAATAAATTGCCCTGCCTGGGCCTTGGCAATTTTTTCACGCAAATTTGCCTGAGAGGCTTCGGACAGGCCCTGTTGTTCCCATAAATATTGGCCCTGAATCAGATCCAATTGATGGGCATAAAAATCCAGCGCAGGTTGGTTGGATTCTATGATTCTGCCTGAGGGGTCGAGCAGGGTCATAAATTGAAAGGTATTGTTAAAAATGCCTTGAAACTTATGTTTGGCTTCTAAGAGCTGTTTTTCTGTTTGTTTCTGCTGTGAGATATCGCTCGAAATCCCGATCAAAATGGGATCTTGATCGGGTTGATTGACCACTGTTTTGCGGGTCAAGAGATGAATTTGTTGGCCACTGCGTTTGGTGACCACCTCTTCGTTTTCAATCACTTGGCCAGATGTGAAGGCCTTTTCATTGTTTTCCCAGTAGACTTGGGCCTCTGCTTGTGGAAAGCATTCAAAGTCATTTTTATCCAGTAAATCTGCCTGTGAGACCTCTAAAAATTTGCAGAGTGCTTGGTTGACTGAGATAAAACGGTGTTCTTTGTCTTTGACAAAAACCGGGTTGGGCAAAAAATCAATGATCTTATTAAAATAAAAATTGGTTTTTTCAATTTCATTGATATAACTCTGGCTGAAGGTGGGGTTGTTCCAGACAAATGCAAAGGCGTGAATATGGGTCTCTTGGGGGTCGGTCAGGGCCATCACCCGCAAATTTACCTCATAGACCTTGCCAAAATGCTGATGGAGCCAAGCTGTGCGCAAGGGTGCTCCCCGTTTGCGTGCCTGGGTTTGAGCGATCAGCTCCAAAATTTTGTCTGTGCGGTTTTGAACCAAAATGTCTTGGACATGGGAGCCAATGGCGACATCGGCTTGGCATTGCAAAAATTGGGCGGCCAAATGGTTCAAAAATAACAGATACCCTTCGGGATCAAAATAGGCAATACCCAAGGTTGTATGGTTCAAAAGAGAGAGATACAACTCCTGGTGAAACAGGCGATTTGCAGCGTTTAATTGAATAGTCATCCCCATCGCCCTTCCAAATTACTTACCTTTGTATGTCATATAAATCGAGACAGCTATCTTTATTAAACTTTATCTTTGTAAAGATTTGATAAAGGTGCCGACCGGATTTTGCATTTTGCAGCGAAAGGGGGGGCACCGATCGTTAGTTGAGTGCCTTTAGCAATGCTTCGTAATCGTATTGTTCAGCCAAAGCGAGCAGCCGCTGAGAAAGGGCCAAGGGCTGCACCTGAATTAAAAGATCTGTGATGGCCTCGCTTTCACCCAGCAGAATCGCGGCTTCAAGCTGGGCTGTTAAGGCTTGGGGCAGAGATATTTGAATCTCTGCCACTGCGGTGTCTGTGAGGCAGGGGTTTGCCCTACTTTCTGTGGCGAGTCCTTCTGCCAAAGGCAGACTGAATGAAAAAGTCGAACCCTTTTCCACTTGGCTTTGCACAGCCAATTGTCCGCCCATGATCAGGCTGTATTGTTTGCAAATCGACAGACCTAAGCCTGTCCGATTGGGGGCTTTGAGACCCACTTCGCTCTCTTCAAAGGGCGAAAAAATCCGGGCTTGTACGGCAGGCTCCATGCCAATGCCACTGTCTCTGACACTGAAATGCAAGCACTGGGTCTCTGCTTTCTCCAAATGGGCCTTGAACGTGACTTGGCCTTGATCTGTGAATTGCAGGGCGTTGCTGAGCAGGTGAACCAGCACCTGATAGAGTTTTTTGCGATCGGTGTAGATCTGCCAATCTTGATGCGGAAAATCGCAGACAAAGGTCAATTGTTTTGCAACGGCTTGGGGCTGAAACAGGGCCGTCAATTCTGAGAGCAGGTCCTGCAAAGAAAAAAACGTGGCCTGAAGCCCCAATTGTTTGCTTTCACTTTGGGCGATCTCCAAAATTTGATTGATCAAACGCAAGAGATGCTGGCCACTTTGGCTAATCTCCTCAAGATAAGGAGCCTGTTCAGAGTGGGGGTCGGTGTTTTTTTGCAATAATTGGCTAAAACCCAGGATGGCATTGAGTGGCGTGCGGATTTCATGAGACATATTGGCCAAAAATGTGCTTTTGGCCAGGTTCGCGCTCTCGGCCTGTTGGCGCATTTTTTCCAGCAAGATCTCTGTTTCTTTTAAAGCCGTAATTTCTTGATGGGCGATCACCGCATGGGTTTTCCCACCCAATTCAAAGGGACGCGCCGATAACAAGAACCACAGGGTGCGCCCCCCCACCTCACAGGGATATTCCTGTTGAAAGCCCGGCGTTTGGTTTTCAAGCAGACGTTCCAGGTTTTTGCCGACAGAGTGCCTGAGGGGATCGGTTAATTCGGCTGCCAGACAGCGCTGTAAATAGGCTGTTTGCAGCGAATAGCGGTGATCTTGAAGCAGGTCTTGGCTGTTGAGATTTTTCCAGCCGGCATTGATCAGCATCATTTCACCCTGGGGATTTAAGACGCAGATATGGCTGGGCAGGGCATCCAACACTTGCAGCGAAAAATGGTGGGCTTCAGCGAGTTCGTGGTGGGCCTGTTTGATCGCCAAGGTGCGTTCCTGTACCCGTTTTTCCAGGTCTCGGTTGAGGCTGCGGATCTCATTTTCAATCTGTTTGAAGGCCGAAATATCGCGGATAATGGCAATACAATTGCCTGGGCCTTTAAACGAGGTGCCGCCCAAGACCAGAGCGGCGGGAAAAGGGCCTTGGCTCAGGGAGTCAAACCACAATTCGGTTTCGCTGCGCAATTGTTCTCTTTCGGGCTCTGACCGAAAGGCCTGCCAGAAGGCTTCAAAAGCGGCCTGAGCGTGTTTCGGAATCAGATGGGTGATCGGTTTGCCCAGCAAAAATTTGCGCTCCAGGCCGAATAAGTGTTCGGCCTGTTGGTTGAGATAGACGATCCCACCCAGGGGGTTGATAATTAGCACAGCATCAGGCATGGTTTCGAGCACTTGGCGTAAATTGGCTTCGGTCTCTTTTAAGAGGTTTTCGGTCAACCAGCGTCGGCTGATGTTGCGATAATAACAGCGGATGCCGACGATCTCACCATCTGGGGTTAAAACCGGCTCACCACAGGCTTCGAGATAGCGAATCCGGCCATCGCCCCATTGGCAGCGGTGCTCTAAAAAAAAAGCTGTTTTGTTTTCGCGGGCCTGCCAGAGCGTTTGGTGAAACCCCTCCCGATCTTCAGGGTGAACCCAATTTAAAAAAGTCTGGTAAGAAACCGGAAAATCCACGTTTGTTTGGCTGAGCAACGCAGCCAATTCAGGATTGCAACTGACCTGATTGGATTGAAAAATCCATTTCCAGGTGCCAGGATTTAAATTGTGCTGATCGGCGAATGCAGCAGCCAACTTCAGCTACTTTCGCTCGGCAAAGGGGTTTCAAGAGGGGGTTTGGGTGCCTTGAGTGGGATTCTGAACCAAAAGGTGCTGCCTTTGCCCACTTCACTTTCGACCCCGATCTGACCGCGATGGGCTTCGATCGCCATTTTGCAAAAGGTCAGTCCCAGCCCTGATGAGGTAGGATCGCTGCGATGGGACAATTGAACCTGCACGAATTTTTCGAAAATTTTTTCTCTGTATTCTTCTGGTATGCCGGGTCCCTGATCCAAGATAGCCAGGTAGATCCACTCATTTTCTAAGTTGAGGCTGAGTTGAACCCGTTTCCCTAATTTTGTAAGTCGAAAGGCATTGGTGAGCAGATTAAACACAATTCTTTTGAGCAAGAGAGGATCTGCCATCACTTCGATGGGGGCTGGCGGTAAATGAACCTCAAACTGATGTTGAGATGCGATTAATTCGATTTCATCCAACCAATCTCTTAGGCTGGAAATCAATTCCAGCTTGGCGTAGGTCAACGAAATTTTGCCCCTTTCCATTTTGCCCAAATCGATAATATTTTCCAGTGCAATTTTGACACTCTCCAGACTTTTGTGGGCCAGTTGAATATAATTGGCAAAAGGGGCAGGAACGGCACTTGCATTTTCGGCTACCAGCGAGACATATCCCATTGCTCCGGTCAGAGGAACACGGAGATCGTGAACCACCATATTCAAGAGCGTGTCCTGCATCGATTGCATTTCTTGCAATTGCCCCAATTGGCTTTCGAGGCGCAGGTTTTTCTCCTGCAATTCTCTTTGCAGGGCGTCAATGGTCAAATGGGTTTTGATCCGGGCGTGGACCTCTTCAATTTGAAAGGGCTTGGTAATATAATCCACACCGCCCTGGCGAAAGGCCTGGATTTTGTCCTGGACATCGTCCAGGGCGCTGATAAAAATCACGGGAATATGCGCAGTCTCGGGATTTTCTTTGAGTTGTTGGCAGACTTCATAGCCGTTCATTTCGGGCATATTGATATCCAATAAAATCAGATCAGGTTGTGAGTGGGCAACCGACTTGAGTGCCAATTTTCCGCTCGGAACAGCCCTGACTTTGTAATTGTATTCTTTGAGCAATTCGGTCAGAACTTTTAAATTGGCAGGGGTATCATCCACCAATAAAATATTGCCCAATATACCAGTTTCAGGCTGATCGGCTGTCTCGTTCATGTTTCTTCCTGAAGCAAAGACGGCTCTTGCAAAAGCTGTTCGGTGATTTCTTCTGGAAGCAGAAAGCGATAGCCCTTGCCCCGCAGCGTGTAAATACAATTATAGCCAGGCTTTTTCTCGTTCAATTTCAAGCGGATGTTGCCAATATGTACATCCACCACTCTTTCTGTCACATCGATGGTATCTGGCCAGATGCGGTCGAGAATTTCAGCCCGAGAATACACCCGTTTGGGGTGAGCGGCCAATAAATAAAAGACTTCAAATTCAATCGCGGTCAACAAAACACGCTCTTTGCCCAAATGTACTTCATGGCTTTGGCGATTGATCACCAAGGGGCCGAAGCTCAGGTGTTCAGGGTTAAATATGGCACCCAGGGTTTCTGCCTGTTGTTTAATTTTTTGGCGGGCCAAAATTTTGCGAATACGGGCCAATAATTCGCCGCGTTTAAAGGGTTTGATCAGATAATCTTCGGCCCCCTGATCGAGACTGGAGACAATATCCACCTCGCGGCTATCAGCGGTTAAAAACATGCAGGGCGTCGAACAGATCCTTTTGATCTGGCGAAAAAGATCCAAACCAAAAATATCGGGCAGGTTCATATCGATCAAAATCAGATCAAATTGCGCTGTATTGAGCTTTTGCAACGCGCTGCTGCCGTGGCTGACCGCCTCTACATGGAACTGTTCCAGACGCAGCAAATCCGCTAAAAGGCGACGTGTCGTCAGGTCGTCTTCAATCACCAGAATGGCCGTGGTTAAGTCTGTTGAATCGTACATAAATTGTTTACTGTGTCTATACGGATTATAGCCCGAAGGGGTTCTTCTCTCAAAATTTCGTCTTTCGACCCAGCTTGATTTTTGCAAAAATTCAATGTTATGATGAACGTTATAACTCTCAGGATGAAGAGTTTGTTCTGGTCTTTTTATCTGGTTTTGAAAATGAATCGAAAAACCAGTTCACAATTTAAGGGATTAAATTGCATGTTTCAAGGAGGAAACTAGTCTTATGGCTATTCGGATTAACACCAATATTGCCTCTCTCAATTCCCAACGGAA
>CAZRFI010000144.1:0-12159 GCA_964598905.1 uncultured Candidatus Sericytochromatia bacterium
GTCAAGATTGCGAATGGCAGATTGGGACTGAGGATGTGTTTTAGACATGGAAAAGGAGACCTCCAGTGGATGTAAAAATACAAAACAATACAATTGTATATTTTTGTACAAAAAATGACAAGCACTGTGAGAGATCAACTCCGAAACAAAAATCATGTGGCAGTGATTTAAAAGTTCAGCAATTTACCCCTTGAGATAGTCCGCGTGCCAAGCCAGGTGCTCGCCGATAAAGCTGGAGATAAAGAAATAGCTGTGGTCATACCCTTCGCGGGTTTGAAACTCCAGCTTGTAGTCCACAGCTTGGGCAGCTTCAAGCAAAAGTTCGGGTTTGAGCTGTTCTTTGAGGAAATTGTCGGCGCTGCCCTGGTCAATGCGCATCGGCACATGAATTTGGGCTTTCTGAATCAGCAAATGGGCGTCGTAGTCTTCCCAGGTGCTTTGATCCTCGCCGAGGTAATTGCCAAAGGCTTTGTGGCCCCAGGGGCATTGTGTGGGTGCGGCAATCGGCGCAAAAGCGGAAACCGAGGTATAGCGTTCGGGATTGCGCAAGGCCAACACCAAGGCACCGTGGCCGCCCATGGAGTGGCCTGCGATGGCCGCTTTGTCGCTGGTTAAAAACTCAGACTGGATCAAGGTGGGCAATTCATCGAGTACATAGTCGTACATGCGATAATGGCGGCTCCAAGGATCTTGGGTGGCATTGAGGTAAAACCCCGCACCCGTGCCAAAATCCCAGCTTTCGTCTTCGCCGGGCAAATGGGCTCCACGCGGGCTGGTGTCGGGAGTGACGAGAATCAAGCCCTGTTCAGCGGCGTAGCGCTGAGCCCCCGCTTTGACAATAAAATTTTCTTCCGTACAGGTCAGGCCCGAGAGCCAGTAGAGCACAGGGCAGGGCTTATCTTCGGCCTGAGGGGGCAAATAGATGCCAAATTTCATCGCGGTATCTGTGCTTCTGGAACTGTGCACCCAGGTCTCTTGCCAGCCCCCAAAGGCTTTGGCGCGGCTCAATCGTGCCAAATCACCACTGACGGGATATTCAGTCATGGTGAACCACCGAGCGGATGGCTTTGCCTTGGTGCATCAAATCAAAGGCCTGGTTGATTTCTGAGAGGGGCAAATTAAAGGTAATCATTTCATCCACCTTGATTTCCCCGGCAAGGTATTTTTCGACATAACCCGGCAATTGGCTGCGGCCTTTGACACCGCCAAAGGCGCTGCCGCGCCAAACCCGGCCCGTGACCAATTGAAAAGGCCGGGTGCTAATCTCTTGCCCGGCACCCGCCACACCAATGATCGTGGATTCGCCCCAGCCTTTGTGGCAGCATTCCAAAGCGGCACGCATGATCTGCACATTGCCAATACATTCAAAAGAATAGTCCACCCCGCCATCGGTCAATTCGACAATCACGTCTTGAATGGGAGTACTGTAATCTTTGGGATTGATGCAATCGGTGGCGCCGAGTTGTTTGGCAAATTCAAATTTATCTGGGTTGACATCGATGGCAATGATGCGGCCCGCTTTGGCCATTACGGCCCCCTGAATGGCACTCAGACCAATGCCTCCGAGACCGAAAATAGCGACACTCGAACCAGGGGTGACTTTGGCCGTATTTAAAACGGCGCCGATGCCTGTGGTGACACCACAGCCGAGCAGACAGACCTTGTCCAGCGGAGCGGCAGGGTTGATCACGGCCAGGGATATTTCGGGCAAAACGGTGTATTGGGAGAAAGTCGATGTACCCATATAGTGGTGGATCATCCGGCCTTGATAGGAAAAACGGGAAGTGCCGTCGGGCATCAGTCCTTTGCCCTGGGTGTTGCGAATCGCTTGGCAGAGATTGGTCTTGCCAGAGGTACAGAATTTGCACTTTCCGCATTCGGGGGTATAAAGCGGAATGACGTGGTCACCCGGTTTGACAGAGGTCACGCCGGGTCCAATCGCTTCGACGATGCCACCGCCTTCGTGGCCAAGAATCACAGGAAAAAGTCCTTCGGGATCGTCGCCGGAAAGGGTATAGGCATCGGTATGGCAAACGCCACTGGCAACAATTCTGACCAAGACTTCTCCAGCTTGGGGAGCGCCCAGATCGACTTCGACAATTTCGAGCGGCTTTCCAGCGTCAAAGGCAACGGCTGCAATGGTTTTCATGATTTGATCTCACTGATTCGGGTTTTTTCATCTAAAACAAAACCCAACCGAAAGGGCTGGGTTTGTTAAAAAGAGAAGCGGGCGACGAGATTCGAACTCGCGACATTCAGCTTGGGAAGCTGACACTCTACCAACTGAGTTACACCCGCAGAAACGAAGTTGAAAACACGGAGTTTAAAACACGCAAGTATTATAACACAGGATAATCAGCTTCACAGTCTCAGCCAGTCCAGCTAAAATACCTCTATGCAAACTCTACTTAAACCTATCCGGGTCTGCGTTGCAGACCCTCAACCAATCATGCGTTCGGCCCTCAAAGCCTGTTTACGCACCACCGAAGGTATACATGTCACCGAATTGCTGGGAACCTGGGCTGAATTGGCCCAACACCTGCAAACAGATGACACAGACGTCGTTATCATCGACCAATCCCTGCTCAATTTAACAGATTTACCCCGCTTGCAAAGCCAAAGTGAAGCTGCTTGGTTGGTTTTAACCCACCACCAAGCCCAAGCAGACAATTTGAGAGCCAGTGGGAAGTTCCAAGCACTTTTGAATAAAGATGCCGGGGTCACAGATTTGACCCGCACAGTTCAAAGCTTGGTTAGGCAAACGGGCCCAAACCCAGAGGCCCAGCTCGCAGCAGCACCGGCGAAAAAGGCCAAACCCGCCAAAAAGACGGCAACAAAGCCAGCAAAAGCCCTGGCTGAGCCGACACCTGTATTGACCCCGCGAGAACAGGAAGTGGCAACGCTCTTGGCCCAAGGTTTGAGTTTGGAAGCCATTGCCGAAAAAATGGGGGTGCAACTAAAAACAGTCAAATCCTATCAGGCCAAGCTCAAGAAAAAAAACCAGCTTTCAAGCTGATTTCAAGCTCTTTTGCTTGTTGTGACGAGTCAGACTGTGTCAGAATAGGTATGAAATTTTGAGTTAATCATTTGAGTTAAATCAGGTATACTTTCATGCTCCCAGAAAACCTACACGTCTATAATCACCCCCTGATTCAGCGGGACCTCACCCTGCTCAGGGACAAAAACACCCCCTCTCCCATTTTCCGGGCCATGATTAAAAATCTGGCCCGGTATATTGTGTATGAGGCCTCCAGCAGCCTTGAATTGGTACCCCAAGAAGTGCAAACCCCAATGGGTGCAGGCCAGGGTGTGCGAATCAAATGCGGCCATATCGTCATTGCCCCGATTTTAAGGGCGGGTCTGTGTATGATCGATGGTGCCTTTGAGGTTTTTCCTTTTGCCCAGGTGCGCCATATCGGCCTCTATCGCAATGAAGAGACCCTGATGCCCGTTGAATATTACGTCAAAATCCCCGAAGAGCTCGCAACAGACACGATCGCCTTTATTCTCGATCCGATGTTGGCCACTGGTGGCTCTGCGATAGCAGCCGTGGATATCCTCAAACGCCGCAAAGTGGCGCAAATTCATTTCTGCTGTTTGATTGCTGCTCCTGAGGGCATTGGTCGATTGGCTGAAGCCCACCCCGATATTCAAATTCACACCACCTCTGTCGATCAGGGGCTGAATGAGATTGGCTATATCTTGCCCGGTTTGGGTGATGCAGGCGACAGGGCTTTTAATACCTGATGGCCGAACCCCAGCCCAAAATTCTTCTGATCGAAGATGAGGTGCAGATTCGCCGTTTTATTGAGCTGGAACTCAAATGTGAGGGCTACACCGTTCAGAGTGCTGAAAATGGGATGGAAGGCCTCTCTCTGGCCCGTGAACAGGTCTTTGATTTGATTATTCTCGACCGCATGTTGCCTGGTATGGATGGCCTGGAAATTTGCCGCAGACTGCGCAAAGACTCACAAATCCCGATCATCATGCTCACGGCCCGCGCTGAAGTCAAAGAGCGGGTTGAGGGTTTGGATTCTGGGGCCAATGACTATCTCACCAAGCCCTTTCACCTCGAAGAACTTCTGGCACGGATTCGCTTGCAATTGCGCCTCAAACAAAACAAACCGGGTGAAGAATTGCACTTCGAAAATATCCGCATGTCGCTGCTCAGCCGCGAAGTTTTTGTGGCTGAGCAATCCCTACACCTTTCGCCCCGTGAGTTTGAATTATTGCAGTATTTTCTCCAAAATCCCCGCAAGGCTCTGAGCAGATCCCAAATTTTGAGCGCTGTCTGGGGTTGGGGCAATGGGGTTCAGGACAGCGTTTTGGATGTGTATATCCACGCCCTGAGAGAGAAAATTGAGCAAAATGGGCAGCCGCGCCTGATTCAAACCGTGCGCAGTATAGGTTATATGCTCAAAGAATCGCCATGACCCTGCGCCGACGGCTGCTCTTATTTTTTAATTTGCTCGCCGTTTTGATTTTGGTGATTCCCAGCCTCTTAATTGGATTGGCCATGCGCCAACACTTTTTTGAATTGGCTGAGCGCGAAGGCAATGAAGTGATCTACCGTGTGCAGAATTTTATGGATTATCTCTACCGCGAAAATCCGACCTTGGCAGTGGATTTACATCAGCCCGCCAAGATCAAAAAACTGCTCGATAATCTCACTGCCTATCTAATCAGCAAAGAGGGGCTTGAGATCGAAAGTGGCTTCTTTTTTGAAATTCGCGATCCCCAACGGGCGTTGGTGATTGGCTCCCCCAATTTAAAGGGCTCTCAATTGCCTCAGATCTCGGGCCCCTTGTTAATCACAGACCTGCACTTAGGTTCCAACAAAAAAATCCCAGTTTTACTCAAGTCTGCGTACTTAAAAATCAACGGAAAAGAAATAGGAGAACTCAAAGTAGCGGTATCGTTGCTTGAGAACAGCTATTTTCTCAATAAACTCTTTATCTTTTGGCTAGTGGGCTTAAGTTTAACCCTATTTGCGTCTTTGTTTATGGCGACCTTATTTGCACGTCAGGTGCTTAAACCACTTGAGAGCCTGAGTGATGAAGTCGAAAATATGGTGGCCACAGGCACCCTTGGCAAATTGCAAACAGACAAAATGCCCAACGATCAAATCGGCAAATTGGCAGGTTCCTTTAATTCTCTGCTCAACCAGATCGGGCAATTATTGGAAAAACAACAGCGTTTTATTGCCGATGCCTCCCACGAGTTGCGCTCTCCATTGACGGCCATTCAGGGCCATGCTGAACTCTTACAAAAACGGGGGAGCACCCATCCCGAATTGCTGGCTGAGGGTCTGAGTATTATTCGCCAAGAATCCGAACGGCTGGCCTGTTTGGTCGAAGACCTGCTTTTATTGGCCCGAACCTTGCAAACCGCCCCTGAAACACAGTATTTGGAATTAAACCAATTGCTGCAGGAAGTCTATGAAGCTCGGCAATTGTTACATCCCAATTTAAACTGGAAACCATTTTCACAATCAATCTGGATTTTGGGTGAAAAAAGCTCCCTCCAGCGGGTGATGATCAATTTGGTCGACAATGCCTTGCGCTTTACCCCTGCGGATCGTCCGATTGAGATTCTGGTTTTTAAACAGGCCGAAAAAGCCCTGGTGGAAGTCAGAGACCAGGGCCAAGGCATTCCAGCGGTCAACCTGCCGTTTATATTTGAGCGCTTTTACCGCTTAGAATCCGACCGCAATCGCAGCCAAGGGGGAACAGGGCTGGGACTGCCGATTGTCAAAGACGTTTTGACCTGGCATGGCGGTCAAATCGAAGTGGAGAGTATGGTCAAACAGGGATCGTGTTTTCGCGTCATTCTTCCTCTGGCCACACAACCTGAGCGGCTTGTTTGAGCAGTGCGCCAAAACCTGCAATTTGACTTAAGGACACTTCTTTGTCTTGCACATGTCCCGCAAATTTATACGATTGGAAAATCAGGGTTTTTAAGGCTTCTTCCCAAGCCAAACAGAGTTGCCAGAGGTTTTGGTATTCAGCAAGATCTTGTTGAGTCAAAGCTTTGAGCTGTTGAAAGACCTTTTCTTGGGGCAGAGAAAAGGCCCGAGCCAGATTTTCCCAAAGCGGCGGAGGGGGGGTTAAAACACCACTGATCAACATCAAACCAGGCAAAAGCTGGTTTTCAAAACGCTGCCAAGAATTCAAGAGCACTGGGCCCACAGCCAAAGGGACAGGGGCATCCAAAAACTCCCCGCGAAATTGATTCAACTCCTGATTTAAAGCTCTTTCCAGGGAATCAGAGAGATGACTCAAACCGATCACATGCTCAGCCAAAACATCTTGCCCCCAGAGCAATTGCATCTGATATGCATAGCTGACTATTTGCAGCGATTGTGAGCTGATTTGATTGAGTAAATCTGAATAGGCAATCAAATGAAATTGCCCCATCGGTTTGATGCGCTGATACAGGGCCCTTAAATGTTCCAAATGGTTTAAATCTGCGTCAAAGAGAACGACCAGATATTCTGCAGGATCTTGCTGCCGTCCATATATTGCCACCATTTCTCCGGCCAACTCCTGCTGTAAGGTCTCAACGACTTCGGGGAGCGTCTCTGAAAAAATTGATTGTGTCATGACCCACTCCTGAATTTTTGTAATGTTGAGTTCAGTCTAAACTGGGTGAACTAAAAAATACCTAAAGGTATTCTTAGAGTTTCTTAAGAATTCATTTGAAAAAGGTAATTTGCTTATTTTTCTGCAGGATCACCGGATGCCCATGTTATAATTTTAAGTAGTGATTAAGTAAAGGAAAACGGCAATGAAAAACCACCTCTTGCAAATCTGCGGATTGACCCTGATTTTCGCTTCTCTGGTGGGCTGCAACCGTGTTCCTGTTGGCGTTTTTGGAGTGAGTGGTTCAGGTGGCGCAAATGCCATCAGTGTCGATGCGGGTGCAAACACCTCAGAAGAGCGTAAATTGACCCGACTGAAACAAATTGATCAAAAAATTCAAGAGAGTGCGGATCGTCTCAGTGCCATTCTCGATCCCACCCAAACCCTCGAACCTGCCAATTTGGATAAATTGGTGGTGGGAGATCAAATTGACCCTTCATTGAGTTATGATCGCCGTTTCAGTGCCAATCAGAAGATTGAGCAAAAAATGGATCAAAATGCCCTGGATTTGATTTCTGGCAATGCCAAAGCAGCATCAACCACGCCCGATACCGGTTCTGTAGACAGCTCGTTGTTGAACGATCGCACTTTGCGCAACCAAGCTGAAATTGATCAGAGTTTAAATACCCGAGCTACATCTGAGAGCAGCGAAAAAGCCAAGACAGAGTCAGAAACAGAGAACAAGTCTGCGCAAACTACAGACAGTGCTTTGGAGCCAGCGCCAAAGACTGAGTCGCCCGCGCCCAGCGAACCCGAAAAACCCAGTCCGTCTCTTTAAATTACCATGGCATTGATACTCGCTTCGGCCTCTTCCCGACGCAAAGATTTGCTGTCTGAATTGGTTCAGGATTTTGCCATTCGGGCCGCAGATATTCCAGAAGACCTCAATCCCCAAATCGCGGGTATAAGTGCCCAAATCGAAGAGCTTTCCCTGCGCAAAGCCCAGGCTGTTGCGGATTTAGAGCCCCACAATTCTTATGTAATCGGCGCGGATACCGTGGTGGTGGTCGAAGGTGAGATTTTGGGCAAACCCAGCGATGCGGCAGATGCCCAACGCATGCTCGAAAAACTCTCTGACCAATGGCATGAAGTCTTAACTGGTGTGGCCCTGGTCAAAACAGGCTTTCCTCCCAGCACTTACAGTGCCCATGGCCTGAGCAGGGTCAAGATGCGCAAACTGACAAAACAAGAAATTTTGGACTATATTGCAGGGGGCGAACCCATGGACAAAGCTGGGGCCTATGCCATACAGGGGGGCGCGGCTGCTTTTGTTGAAGTCGTAGAGGGCCGCTGGGATACGATCGTGGGCCTGCCGCTGGATACCGTCGAAAATCTGCTTAAGGCAGCAAATTATCCTCTCTGAGCTCTTTTTCTTTTCGGCGTTTTCGGCGTCGTTGATAGATGTCTACCGCTGCTTGGAGTTTTTGGACAATAAACTTGGCTTTTTCTGTGTTATTGGCCAAAGGCAGTTGTGAGCGGCACAACATGGCCATTTCATTTTCGCTGTGGCGCACACGTACCTGCAGGCGGTTGTGAACCGTTGACTGATTGAGAGCAAAGGATTCGATTGCATTGAGGGGAATATCCATTGATTCGAGGATCTCGGGTTCTCCCTGCGTATTTTCTCGCCAGGCCTTCAAAGAGAGTCCCTGTGTTGAAACCTCTATTTTCATTTGGGTTTTCTGGCCTTCTCTGCGGTGAGCTTGAATCTGAGCGGCACTGCCACCAATTAGAGCTATCACCAAAAATGGCCCCAAACTGGGAACACAGGCCAAAAACGGCAGGGCAATCAGATTCAGACAGCCGAGCATCAAGAGCTGGGCTTTGTAGTCATGGTAGGTGGGCAAGAGGGTCATCACCATTTTTTCCGGCTGATCGTCGATCGTCAAAGCCGGATCGGATTTAAAGGGCAATTCAGTGGTTAACTCCGCCCCCGCCCGAAACTCATCTAAGCGCACGAGCACGCGCCGGGCTTCTCGGGCAGAGAGATAGCGTTCGTTGGGGTTGGCTGCCACCATTTTTTTGAGCCAGCCTTTGAGGCCATCAGAACAATTGACCAGTTCTTCAAATTGCAGGCCCAAGCCGTCACTGTGGGTCATGTCAGCAGGCACCCGGCCCGATAAAATATGCAGCAGCGTCGCCCCGAGCCCATACAGATCCGACTGGGAGGTGGCCTGACCCAAAAACTGCTCTGGGGCCATATAGCCAAACGTGCCAATCACCGTTGAACCCCCTCCGCCTTGTTCACGCAAGGCCTCTTGAACTGCCCCAAAATCCACCAAAGAGGGACATTCTTTGGGGTCCAGCAAAATGTTTGAGGGTTTGATATCCCTGTGAATGATCAGGGGTTCTCGCTCGTGTAAATCCACGAGAATATCCAGCATCTGCCTGGCCAGATTGCGCACCTGAGTTTCGGTTGGACGCCAGCCCAAACGCAGTTTTTCAGCCAAGGATTGTCCCGCAAAAAAACTGGTCACCATATAAAAACAGCGGTGGCCCTGGGTTTTCGCCTCAAAAAAATCATAGAGTCGGGGCGTGCGCGGATTGCGCAATTGACCCAAGATTTTCATTTCACGCTCAAAGAGTTCAAAGCCTTTCCAATGTTGCAGCCGATCAAAATGTAATTCTTTGAGAATGACAGATTTTTGATCCCCCAAACGCAGGGCCTTATAGGTTACAGCCAAAGAACTCACCGCCAAAACCTGTTCAATTTTGTACACCAATCCCCCATTTTCTATCTGACTGTGGAGCGGCAAGACCCAACTGGCATCAGGCAAAAGGGGCGCATCCTCTTTGGCGGGAACCAGTTCTGCTGTTTGACGGCGCAAAACCGCTTGTGAAGTGGCCTTTTGGATGGCGGGAAGCGAAAGGGTACGGGCAAAGACCGGCAGAATTTCTTCTAAGACCTCCAAGGCCTCTTCAGCACTGTAAAAACGTTGGTCCAAAGAGGGCAGAATCAACTGTTCTACCCAATTGCAAAAGCGCTCAGAGGCCTGCACAAAGGGCCGAAAATCCAGCAATAAATCAGGATTGGGCAATTGCATTGGCTCCAAACCCGAAAGCAAATAGACCAAGGTGGCTCCCAGGGCATAGAGATCGGTTTGGGGCAGCGCCCGGCCACTGTATTGCTCTGGGGCCATAAAGCCAAAGGTGCCAATCACCGTTGAGCCACCGGTCCCCGCCGGGCGCAAAATATCTTGAACACCGCCAAAATCGATCAGAAAAATACAGCCATTATCGTCGAGCAATAAATTGGAGGGTTTGATATCACGGTGGATCACTGGCGGTTGCAAACCATGTAAATAGATTAAAATGTGCAAAATCTGCACAGCGATTAAATAGCAAAACTCTTCACTTAGGCCCAGCCCCTCTTCGATTCGCTGCTGCAGAGAAAGACCTGGCACTTTTTCGGTCACAAGACAGACATTTTTGCCCTGGGTGTCTTCGGTTTCAAAATAATCCAAGAGGACAGGAATTTGGGGATGGTCCAGATTGGCCAAAATCCGCGCCTCTCGCCGAAATAACTCCAATCGTTTCCAATGTTCGAGTTGGCCCAATCTGAGCACTTTGACAATACAATCTTGGTTAATCTCTTGATCCAAAGCAACATAGGTCGCGCTGTCCGTGCCCTGAGCGAGACAGCTTTGCAGCAAATAGCGCTGCTTGAGGATATTCTGAGAAGGGAGTTCTAACATGTCCCTATTATGCCACGCTCCCTTCGACTCCGTTCAGGGAGTGACTTCGAAGGAAAAACGTGCAGGGCAGTTAACGTTTGGCGGCGTTCAGCTGGCGAATACTCCATTCACTCTCAGCGTCCAATTCAAACAGATTGCCATCGCGGAAGGCGTCGTTGCTCCAATCGATCATGGTATCGAGGGTGCCGTTATTAATCGATTGGCGCAATTGCCCCAATTTGCCATCGCGCTCCAATTGTTTGAGCATTTGCCAAATCACATCGTCAGATTTGATGCTGCCCCCACCCCATTGATTCATGATCTCTTTGAGCACCGCATCGTCATCCCGGCCCTTGAGACTGTCTTGGGCATTGTAACGCTCGACGACAAAGGCCATCACCCGTCCCAATTCGGCGCGGGCTTCGAGTTCAGAGGAGATCCGCGCTGGGCCAACTTTGTCGACCAAATGGGTAAAGGATTTGGGGTCGGTGGTCTGTTTTAAAATATCGTGGATCAAGGTCTCGGCTTCGCCGGGAGTCCAACCACTCATCAAGTCACTGATAATGGCCGCTTTGCCGTTGACATCCACCATATCTGCCAATTTGCCCACGTATTTGACATTGCTTGCATAATCGCCAAACATTTTGGTCCAAGTGGAGTCAAGTGCGCCCACCATTGCACCGAGGGTATTCATCGACATTTTGCCTTTGATATCCAAATTCTGAGCCTCTGCTTCGTCCATGACCTTTTTGATCACCTCACCTCCCCGGCCAAAGTAAAATTCAGCTTGGATCTTTTTCATGGCTGTATCCACTTGGCTCTGGGTGCCATTGGCCAAAATCCAGGCAGCGGCTTTGGGAGCTGTGTCTTTGTTAAAATTGCCCATGCGAGAAGAGAGGTAACCCAACATGCTGCTGCCATTGGGCCCTTGGGCCAAAGAGCCCATGCCAGACAGGCCTTTGACGCCTTGCAGCATATCTTGGGCCCGAGTGAGATCGCCGCTGTCGACAAAACGCTGAAAAAGCAGCTCGCGCACCGCGCTGGAAGGAGCGACCCGATCTGTTTTGAGTTGGTTCCAGGCATTTTGCAGGGTGGGCGTGGAGACCGATTGCATCAGGGCCTTGAGTTGGGCTTCATCCCCGGATTTCAGCAATTGCCCAAAGACCCGGTTAAAGCGCGCTTGGTTGTCATCGACGGCCCGGCCCAAGGTTGCACCATCGAGCCCTGCCAATTGTTTTGCCAAAGTGGGGGTGTCTTTGGCGGTATCCAAGAGATGATTGAGGGCCTGTTGATGAGGCCCCGCAATAAAAATGGCGTCTTTCCAGGCTTTGAGACTTTCGCGGGTGGCCACATGCAGGCTTTCGGGTGAGAGTTTTTGCAAAATGCTTTTGTCGACCCCACTGATGGCCCCTGGCTGTTTGTGGGCCAATGAGGTCAAAAATGCGTCGAGACCTGTGCCTTTGGTGGGCGCTTGCGTGGCCCCACGGGCAAAATTGGCAAGTACCCCTTTGAGTTGGGCCTCGCTCAAATTATCGGCGATATAGTCCGAGACGTGTTGGGGTTTGCCTGCCAGATTGGATTGCATCAGCAATTCGAACTGTTCGGGGCTGGCGTTGGTTAAAATTTTGGCAATGGCTTCCTGGGACTCAGTTGAGGTCCAGCCTTTGGAGAGCTTGATCGCAATATCTTGCAAGACCGTGGGATGAATTTGCCTGACCACTTCGGGGCGAGAGCTAATCAGATCACGGATTGTGGCCCCTTCGTGGTCGTTGGCCAATTTAGAGGCCAAATAGCTAGTATCTGCTGCGATTCTCGCGGAAAGGGGCCTGGTGAGAGCTGAGGGC
>CAZRFI010000145.1:0-7019 GCA_964598905.1 uncultured Candidatus Sericytochromatia bacterium
GCATCACTGCGCCGCTCGTACTGCGACATAACCACGTAACTCAGAATAAATCCAATCGCCAGAATAAAAATGACCGGAATCAGCGCCAATTTAACACCAACACTTTGTCGACCAGACATGATCCCCTGTTTTTGATTCATTGTTTTACTCCTGTTCGTAGTGGGTTGGTAAAGAGAGATTCTGCAAAAGTGGATGTTGACTTAAAGCCGAAAGATTTAAGACCTGAACATCCCCCGCCAGCCCCTTGAGATAAGGAACCTGGGGACAGGGTGTGAGTTCGGCCTCATCCAAATGGATAAAGTCCGAGAGGGTATCTACCCGCAGGGCCACTGGGGGCGTGCTGCGTAAAAACAGCAGATAGCCCTGACTGCGATCAGTTACCAGAGGGGGAAGCCCCAATAAATCAGCGAGTTCCAAGACCGAAATCATTACACCGCGCTGGTTATACACCCCCAATAAAGCCGCTGGCGCCAGCGGCAAAAAGGTGCAGGTCTTAAAAGGCGCAACCTCTTTGAGCTGTTGCAGGGCCACAGCATAACACTCGGATTGGATCAAACAGAGCAGATAGGTCTTGTGCGATTTTTGCTCAAGCGGCGTGCGCTCGGCCAATTGCCGGGCCCGGCGTTGGAGTAAATCTGGCCAATGTTGAATATCGCGCGAATTGAGTTCAGACAGTTGGCTTTGACTCAGAATAAGCCGTTCATTGATTTCTTGCCAATCGATGATGCTCATGCCATCTCCTTTTGCTGCATAAGTAGCAAGGCCTTCAATTGCGAGACGGTCCACTCGTCCGAATCAGGCAGAGAACAGTCCTCTTGCTGCGTGTTGAGCAAGCCCAAGGCATTGCGAAAAGCCTTGCGTGCAGCGGGCATTTGCCCCATTTGCTGAAAAAGCAAGCCCTGATGATAATGGGCCAAAATATGTTTGTGATCCAGATATAAAACCTGTTTTAAGGTCTGCAAAGCTTCGGCCACCTGCCCCTGGGCACTGAGCACCAAAGCCAAATAATAGTGGCACGAAACATGTAAGGGTTCCTGGGCCAAAAGTTGACGGCAAAGGGCTTCAGCGGCCGCCAATTGGCCTTGATCGGCCAGACTTCGAATCGTGTTCAGGGCTTCGGATGGCAAACTGGGCTGCACAGGCATGGGAGAATGCGGCTCTGTAAGGGGTGACTGTGTCAGAAGCAAAGGCAGGCCGGAGGGTGTTGGTGTGAACTGGGTTTGCCAAGGAAAAACAGGCAAATCAGGAACCGTGAAGGGATCCGGAAATGCAGCGGCAGACAAAGACGAGGCCTGAACAGAAAAGGATGTCATTTCGGCGTCCCGCGCAGGCCCTTCTTTTCTGAAACAACTCAAGCGCGAAAGGGCGTGGGAGGCAAAGGGCTCACAAGAAAGAGGCGTGAGTTCTGCTGGCCCCAAAACCAACCAGCCTCCGGGCCTTAAAGCCCGATAAAAAGCAGAAATTAAACGCCGGTAGGTATCTTGATCAAAATAAATCAAAACATTGCGACAAAAAATCAAATCAAAACCACCCACTGGAGTCAAAGCCGCAATATCGTCAAGAATTAAGTTATGAGCCCGAAATTGGACTCCCTTGCGGTAGGCTGGCAATAAATGCCATTCCTGATCCTGTTTGAGAAAATACTGCTGTAGAAACACGTCAGAACTGTTGCGCAAAGCCCATTTGCGATAGACGGCAGTCTCTGCCTGTCTGAGAAAATCGCGGTTGATATCTGTGCCCAAGAGACTCACATCCCAGCTCTGCAATTGGGGAAAAGCGCTGTTTAAGAGAATTGCCAATGAATAAATCTCTTCGCCCGTGGCACAGCCAGCACTCCAGACAGACAGGCGTTGACGCTCAGCACAGACCCCTTTGATCAATTCAGGCAAAAGCTGATCTCGCACAGCATCAAATTGCTCCTGATAGCGAAAAAAATAGGTTTCACCAATCGTAAGCTCTTGAATCAAAAGCTCCCGTTCGTCTCTTCCCGCTTCGGCCTGTAAATGGGCGAGATAATCCCGGTAATCTGTCAGCTGGATTTTTTCCATGCGCCGGGAGAATTTATAGGCCAATTCACGGTCTTTGTTGCGGTAATAAGCCAAACCAGTCTGTTCCACAACATAGGTTTTAAGCTGTTCAAAGCCCGCAGAATCAGAGGCTTCAAGAGGGAAAAATGCGCGTATCATTGCATCTTTTACTCCAATGCCTGCAAACGGGCGTGCAACATTTCTTGCAAAGAGACCATCCGCGTTTGCTCCTCCTTAAGCAAAACCTGTTTGATATCTAGCAGAGAAATTTCATGCCCTTGAAAATAGCTCAACCCCATCACCCAGTCATTGAAGCATTGTTCGGATTTTAGAGGCTCAGATACTGGCAAAGGAGCCAGTTCCAAGACCCGGTCCACCAAACAGAGCCAGGAATGATTCGCCAAACGCAGCAGGTGCTGATCAATCGTCAAGGTTTGAACAGTCTTGTGAAATAAAAAGCGCAGGTCCACCACCGGCAGGTACTGCTGATCCAATTGCACAAAACCCGCAAAAGTCGCAGGCATCCCCGGCGCAAAAACCAAGCTGGGCAAAGGCAAAATTTCTTTGACCTCTTTGCGCGGCAGAGCACAAAACAAGCTCCCCACCTCAAAAATCACGGAAATTGTCATGGTTCACGGGAGTCCTCAGAAGGACTAGAGCCCGATTTAGCTCCAAAGGATGGCTTGGGCAATTGGGCAATTTGCCCCCAAAAATGACTCATATTTTTTAACAAATTCATCAATTTATGAATACCAGTGGGTTTGATAATATAACAATTGCCTCCCTCCAGATAGGAATGGTTGATATCAAACCGGGCATCTGAAGTGGTCAAAATCACCACGGGCAGATGACACAGAGACTGATTTTCACGAATCGCCTTTAAGACCTGTCGCCCGTCCATACGCGGCATATTTAAATCCAACAAGATCAGATCAGGCGCTTTGGCCGTCTGGTAAGGCGGGTTTTGTTGCAAAAAGGCCATCGCCTCTAAACCATCAGAGACCCGACTGAGTTGAATATCCGATTCAATCTCCTCTAAAAGGTCTTCGATGATAAAGGCATCACCTTCGTCATCGTCAACCAAGAGGACGTGTAAGGCAGGAGAAATCACGACATTGTTAGGCATGGTTCCACACACTTCCTTCTGCTTCGGGCAAAATCGCAAAGTTCAGCCAGAAATCAAAAATGGCCAGTACGCTTGAGGCTAAATTTTTGGGATCTAAGGGTTTTTTAATATAACAATTACAGCCCAAGCGATAGGCCTCTAGAATTACAGAGGGTGACTCCAAAGCCGTTAATATAACGATTGGGATAATACAAAAGCGAGCATCAGAACGAATCATTTTCAAAATTTCAAGGCCCTGAATCCCCGGCAATTTGAGATCCAGCAGAATCAGCTCCGGGGCAGGGGCTTGAGCTGAGCTCTTTTCCAAATATTGGATAGCTCCTTCTCCATTGTCAAAGGGGATCAAATGAACCGGTATTTTTTCAGCTTCAATCACCTGTTGAATCAGCATCAAATCAATCGGTTCGTCTTCGATCACCAAAACCTGGCATTGTTTAGGAACGGGGGGCGTATCAGTCAGCAGCATGTATTTATTCTTCCTCTTTCAAAATGGGCAAACAAAAGAAAAAAGCACTGCCTTTCCCCAAAGTTGATTCAGCCCAGATCTTGCCATTGTGTTGCAGGATAATTTTTTGGCAAATTGCCAAACCAATCCCTGTGCCCGGATATTCATTTTTATTGTGGAGCCTGTGAAAAGCATCAAAAATAGCCTGGGTATCTTCAGAGGCCATACCAATCCCATTATCACGAACAACAAACAAGCAATGCTCGTTTTCTTGTTGCCATTCAACCTGGATTTGCGGAGGGCCAGTACAAAACTTGAGCGCATTGCTCAGCAAATTTTGAAACAATTGACACATTTGGGTTGGATTGGCTTTCACCACCGGCAAGGGTCTTTGGATCTGAATGTCAGCCTGGGATTCTTGAATTCTCAATTCCAAATCTTCCAAGGCCTGTTGCAGGGGCACCTCCAGACTCAAGCGCTCCTGAGGCGCATTGCGCATCGAGCGCGAGTAAATCAACAGGTTTTGCAAAAGGGCCTGCATCCGCTCTGTGCCATCGATAATATATTTCATATATTTCAGCGAGCGCGCATCCAATTGGGCTTGGCTGTGTTCCATCAGCATTTCGCTGAAATTTTTGATTTTGCGCAAAGGTTCTTGCAAATCATGTGAGGCAATATAGGTAAACTGTTCCAACTCCTGATTTTTAAGCTCCATTTCCTGATGAGAATCCGCATCAAGAGACGCGTTTCTCTGACTTTTTTCAAGCTTCAGCAATAGCTCGGCGTTGCTCGCCTCAAGGGATTGAATATAGTTGCTTTGTTGTTGGTATTTTGCTTCAAGTTCCTGATATAAAACCCGAAGTTGATCTGGATCTGAAAATAAATCGAAATGGCCCGAGCTCAGCACAGTGTAATTAAGTTCTCCTTAATAATCAGGCTCATTTATCCTCTTTCTCTCCTTATGAAAAGCAAGGGAAGGCAAACATAGATGTGGCAAGCAGCTTTAAAATAAATCATTTTAGGGAAGCCCACATTTTGAACCTATTGTCAGCATTCGTCTTTAGGTTATTTTTTGCACAGTTCTTCACGACATTTTTATCACGACATTTTTATCACGATATTATCACCATAAATGCACTTTATACTAATGACATCTATCATATTCCTGTTGGCGTCAAAGGTCAAATTTTGCGACTTTTATTCACTTGCATCCCCATTTCGCAGCTCACAAATAGACAGGTCTGCACCAAAATGATAGATTGAGGGACTTGTTTTTTTGTTACCATGCCCTGAAAATGCCTATATGTTATTTCAGGAGAAAGTCCATGTATAAATTGCTTGCGATTGATGATGATGCGAGCATCCTCGATCTGGTTCAGTCTTTTTTAGAAGAAGATGGTTATGATGTTTTCACAGCTCTGGGCGGTGAAGAGGGGATTTCTCAAGCCCAGGCCTTAAAGCCAGATCTGATTATCTGTGATGTCGAGATGCCGGATCTGGATGGCTGGCATGTTTTAGAAGCCATTCGCAAACACACGCAGTTACAGCACACGCCCTTCTTATTTTTAACCGGGTTGGACGAGATGAAGTATTTGCGCCAAGGCATGAATCTGGGGGCCGACGATTATCTGACAAAGCCCTTTAATTACAAGCAATTATCCCAAGCCGTCGCCGTGCGATTAGAAAAACAGAAATCTTTTTTGGCCCGGTTCGAAGCCGAACTCAAAGTGGCAGATCAAAAATTGGATCGCAGCCTGAACTATGACAATATTACCAATTTGCCCAATCGCAATCGCCTCAGTGAAAGTTTTTTGGAGAGCACCCAAAGCCATCCCGCGCTGGCCGTCTTGGTCTTGGCCATAGATCAATTCAAAGATTTTAGCAGCAATCAGCCCGAAGCGCTTGTCAATATTGTCCTCAAAGGGGTTGCTGACCGCTTGAGAAGTAATTTCCAAGCTCAAAACAGTTTGTTCTATTTACAGAGCAATCAATTTCTCTGCTTTTTACCCACCGATCCTCTTTCTGCAAATCTGATTCACAAGGCTCAGCAAGTCTTGGCCCAGCTATCCGATCCCTTTAAAATCATGGGGAGAGAGATCCATATCACCGCCAGTATCGGTTTGGCTGTATATCCAAATCATGCAAATGACCTCAATCAGCTGCTGCAAAAAGCCAGTTCAGCACGTTTGCATGCCGAATCAAAGGGCGGAAACCAAGCCCAATACACGGAATAAACAGGGGAAAGAGAGACAGATGAAATCCGCTGGGGTTTTGTGTTAGGATGAGCTTGTTAAAAGCGGGGCAATCTGAACAGAAATCCCGCTTGGATTGTCTGAATAAATAAGTCTTGTTGATCGAAGTTGAAAGCCAAGGAGAAACCGATGCTGAAACCACTTGCCACACTGGCCCTGGGACTCTCTCTCAGCCTAAATGTTCTGACTGGATGCAAAGGCAAAGAAGAAAAACACACCTATCGCCCCAAACAAAACCAAGATGTTTCTGTGGTGGCCAATAATGTGGGTGATGGTTTGGACCTCAGCCAATTGCCGGCTTTGGTGCGCGAAGCCAAAAACGGTGAAGCCCTGGAAAAAACCCTGAATGAATCTGGGGTAAACAACCTGGATCTCAACAACGATGGCAATATTGACTATATCAACGTCGAAGAGTTTCGCGAGGGCAATCAACGTGGATTTGTGCTCTTTACCAACGAAAACAACGAGCGCAGCGATGTCGCCCAGGTTATGATCAGCCAAAATGCCCAACAGGCCGAAGTGGCCGTACAGGGCAACCCCAATTATTACCCACCCAATACGGTTTACCGCAATCATTTCCCGCTGGGAGAAATTTTGCTGGCAGCTTGGCTCTTTGATATGGCCCGTCCCCGTTTTTACCACCCGCCTTATTACCGGGGCTATTATCCCAGTTATTACAGAGGCGGACGCGTGGTGCCGTTTAGCTCCTACCGTGGCCGTCTGAGCAGCAGCGCCTACCGCACCAAATACCGCACAAGCGGCTTTGGCAGCGGCTCAACCCGCACCCGTGGCAGTTTGGGCAGCAAAACCAGCTTTAATACGGGAAAAACCACCACGACCACCCGCAGTGGCATGAATCAATCCCGCAATTCACTCTCCAATGTCAAAGGCAGCAGCTTTGGCACAACCACCAATAAACGGCCCGTGGGCTCTGGTGGCAGCAGCACCAGTAGTTTTGGCAGTTCTTCCAGCCGCAGTCGCACAACAGGTTCGACCGCCGGCAGCACCAGTGGTTCCAGTTTTGGCTCAAGTTCCAATCGCAGCAGCACAGGCTCCTCGTTTGGTTCCAGCAGCCGCAGTTCAACAGGTTCGACCTTTGGTTCGAGTTCCAACCGCAGCCGGAGTGGCAGTAGCTTTGGTAGCTCCTCTAGCCGCAGCCGGAGCAGCAG
>CAZRFI010000145.1:7119-12157 GCA_964598905.1 uncultured Candidatus Sericytochromatia bacterium
AGCAGCAGCGGCAGCAGCAGTCGCCGCCGCCGTTAAGCCAATCTGCGGGCTTTAAAAACCCAATAATTCCGTCAAGGCATCCAATGTGGGCTCCACCGCCTGCAATTGGGTGCCTTGGGTGTGATAGGCAATTGCCCGGTCGGGATCTTTGAGTCCGTGGCCGGTTAAAACGCAGACAATCCGACTGCCAGGCTGGATTTTATCTGCGGCTTTCATTTTGAGAATACCTGCCACCGAAGCTGCTGAAGCAGGCTCGCAAAAGATCCCCTCCCGTTTGGAGAGCAAAGCATAAGCCGCCAAAATTTCGTCATCTGTGACCGCGTCGATGTGTCCACGGGACTCTTCCAGGGCCTGATTGGCCAAGTCCCAACTGGCGGGATTGCCAATGCGAATCGCCGTGGCAATGGTTTCGGGTTTTTCAAAGCGGCGCTTGTAGACGATTGGCGCAGCCCCTTCGGCCTGAAAACCCCACATGCGGGGCAAAAACTCAGTCAAGCCTTTGGCGTGATAGGCTTTAAAGCCCTTCCAATAGGCCGTGATATTGCCTGCATTGCCAACGGGAATGGAAAGAATATCCGGGGGTGTCCCCAATTGGTCGCAGACCTCAAAGGCCGCCGTCTGTTGGCCTTCGATCCGAAAGGGATTGATCGAATTGACCAACGTCACTGGGTATTTCTCACAGAGAGCCCGAACGAGTTCGAGCGCCTGATCAAAATTGCCTTTGATCGGCACCACACGGGAACCGTGAGCAATCGCCTGGGAGAGTTTACCCAGAGCCACATAGCCATCGGGCACCAAAATATAGCCCAGCATCCCAGCACGGGCACAATAGGCCGCCATGGCCGCTGAGGTATTGCCTGTCGAGGCACACATCACGGCCTTGCTGCCCGCTTCTAAGGCTTTGGAGATCGCCATGGTCATGCCGCGATCTTTAAATGAACCTGTGGGATTCAGCCCCTCATATTTAAGCCAGACCTGGGCCCCAGTTAACTCACTGAGATGGTTGGCATAGATCAAAGGCGTATTGCCTTCGTGCAGCGACACCACAGGGGTATTTTCTGAAACCGGCAAAAATTCCCGGTATTGATGAATCAAACCTTTCCACATAAACAAACCTCACGCCCGTGTATCAATATGTTTATAGACATGCAGCTCAGGGGCGGCACGCACCACGCCTGGGCCAATCTCTGGTTCAGTGTACACGCTTTCCACAGGCAAATCAGGGATCTCCAACTTTTTGGGGCGCATTAAATAAACCTGAAAACCCGTGATCCGGGCCGGGTCTTTTAAAAGCTGATTCAAAGGCTCAAATTCAAAACCGACAAAACCCACACCATTGGTTTCTCCGATTTGAGAGAGCGAAAGCCCCTGCACCAGTCGGGGGCGGTGAGTCCCTTGCAGGGAAAAGGCTTTGAGCATCAGCACCAAGGGCTGAAAGGCCAACCCACTGCCAAAATTAAATTTGATCGCAATCGAGCGCAACGGATCGAGATGGGCAGTTAAAAAGTAGCCAATGTATTTGATCCTGTCGTGTTCTTCTGGGAAAGGCACGGGGCCTTCCCGCTCCCCAAATTGGGCCAGATTATGTTTGAGGTCAAAACTTTGCTGGGCCTCTAGAACAGCCATCACGGACTGCAGATCTTTGTAGCCCTCCAAAATATTCATCAGCGGGACAGCAGGCTGCAGGCTCTGCATCAGGGCGGTGACTTCAGTGGGAGTGACTTGCATGGAGCGGTTTTCCGCCCTGGTTTAACGCAGCCAACCGACCAGGGTTTTGACCAATTTTTCAATGCCGTCTGCGGCCTCAGAAATGCGGCCGGCTTCCATATAAGCAGGGGTTGAAATAATGCGGTGGGCTTCATCGATTGCCACTTCGCGCACAGGGCAACTGAGATGGTGGGTGCCCATGGCCTGCATTTTTTCGGCCCAATCGGCGCCCGTGCCCAAAGTAAGGGTGGTCTGAAGGCCGGCCTTTTGCGCCACTTTGCCCATGATCGCAGGCGCAATACAGACAAAACCGAGCGGAATTTTGGCTGCCAACGCTTCAGAGATCAGACGTTCGACTTCGGGATTGACCTCACAATCAGGACCTTTGACCGCAAAATCGCAGAGGTTTTTGGCTGCCCCAAAGCCCCCCGGAAAAATCACAGCGCTGTAATCGGCCGCGTTGACCTGGGCCAAATCGACAATCTCGCCCCGAGCCACGCGGGCGGCTTCAACCAAGACATTGCGGGTCTCCCCTTCAACCACTTGGCCTGTAAAGTGATTGATCACGTGCATTTGGGGGATATTGGGCGCCATACATTGATAGGGCACATCCAAACGATCCAGATTTAAAAGAGTCAAGGTCGATTCATAAATTTCGGCTCCATCAAAGACACCACAACCAGATAAAACCACAGCCACTTTTTTCATAAAAAACTCCTTCAAATCTTGGTCGGAATAGGCCTATCGTACCACCAAAAAGTCGAAAAAAAAATGCCCCTGGGAGGGGCACAAGCTAGAGTTTTGATGGGCTAACCAGTGGACTGTTTTATGAATCCTTGATGATCTGGTCTTAATCTCTACAATACCTGAAAGATGTTAAGAAAAGATGGCGCCTCTGTCGCATAGAAATAAAATTTTGCAATAATTTAAACAACATTGGGCTTAAAAAACCTTGACAAAAATAAAACGTTTGTGAATTAGCTCTATCAAATATGTGATTCAGACTGGGTTGTGGCCTCAGATTGTTGCCTCAGGCTGTGGCCGCTGTAGCTGCTTTTACCAATGTTACATTGGCTTCACCCAAACTTTTTACGAGGCGATTCAGCAATTTTTCTTCGGGCTGAATCCAAAAATCACAGCCCACCGCAATCGCATTTTCGGGCTCCTGTTCAGACAGAATGACCACAGGCGTCTCGCCAGGAAAATCCTGCAAGAGACAGCGCAAAGCGGTCAAACGGCGCACGTCATACTCAGGAAAACGCAAACGCAGGGTCTCCAATTGCATCAGTGAATAAACCCCAAACAAGGTCAGACGAGGCGGCTCGGTATCATCCCGCTTGGGCCGAATTTTGGCTTTGAGCAAAAGTTTGTCTTCACCTTCGAGCAGGGCTCTGAATTTTTCAAAGGTTTTGGGGGCCACAAAAATTTCGATTTCGCCGGTCAGATCTTCGATCTTTAAAAAGAGCATATTTTCGTTTTTATCGTTGGTTTTGATTCGGCGCTCAACCACCAGGCCCGCCAAAGTGGTTTCTCGGCCCTCTTCGAGTTCGGGCAAATCTATCACCGAGTGCTGGGCAAAGGCCTGAACCTGTTCTTTGACCATGTCCAAGGGATGACCCGAAACATAGATGCCGATCACCTCTTTTTCGTAGATCAGCAGGGTTTCACGATCAGACTCCGGCGCCTCAATCAGTCTGGGCGCCCTTTCAAAATCGAGATCAGCGGCGCCATCAAGTTCAAAGAAACTGGTCTGACCCATGTTTTTATGTTTTTGGGCGTCGTTGGCCGCGCCCATGGTGTTATCTAAATTCTGCAAAAGCATATTGCGGTTGTCGAGAATGCCGTCAAAGGCCCCCGCTTTGATCAAACTCTCCAATGAGCGTTTATTACAGACCCGCAAATCCACCCGCGAACAAAAGTCATAAAAAGAGGTAAACGGCCCATTGGCCTTGCGATCGGCCAAAATATTTTCAATCGCTGCCGCACCTAAATTTTTGACGGCCCCCAAACCAAAGCGGATATTTTTGTCAAAGACCGAAAAATTATTGATACTCTCATTGATATCCGGCGGCAAAATGCGAATCTTCATGCGCCGAGCCTCTCCGACGTAAAGCGGAACTTTGTCTTGGGTACTCATCACGCTGGAAATCAAAGCGGCCATATATTCCACGGGGTAATTGGCCTTGAGCCAAGCCGTCTGATAGGCCACATAAGCATAGGCCGCACTGTGACTCTTGTTAAAACCATATTTGGCAAACTCTTCCATGACATTGAAGAGGTTCTCAGCCACTTCTCTGCGAATCTGTTTTTTCTCAGAGCCGTCGATGAATTTGGCCTTCATTTTGGCCATCACATCTGCCTGTTTTTTGCCCATCGCTTTGCGCAAATTATCTGCTTCACCCGGCGTAAAATCGGCCACCGTGCGCGAGATCTGCATGATCTGCTCCTGGTAGAGAATCAAACCAAAGGTGTCTTTGAGCATGGGTTTGATCATCTCTTCGAGCGAAGGGTCGTAATAAGTGACCTGCTGCCGCCCAAATTTGCGCTCGACAAAGTCAACGTCCATCCCACTGCCCAAAGGGCCGGGACGGTAGAGTGCGACCAGCGCGGTAATGTCTTCAATATTGTTGGGCATCAGGCGACGCACCAGCTTTTGCATGCCCGTGGACTCCAATTGGAAAACCCCGATCGTAAAGCCCGAACTGAGAAGTTTATAGGCGTTTTCGTCGTCAAAAGGCAGGGTCTCCATGTCCAATTCAATCCCACGGGATTCTTTGAGAATCTCAAGGGTTTTGGAGATCATGGTCAAGTTGCGCAGGCCCAAAAAGTCCATTTTGAGCAGGCCGACCTCTTCGACCTCGTCTTTGGTGAATTGGGTGATGAGTTTGCCGTCTTCAGCCCGCAGCGGCACAACGGTATCAAGGGAATCGCGGGAAATCACGACCCCAGCCGCATGAACCCCAACCTGACGGGCATTGCCTTCGAGCTTGAGTGCGTCTTCGATCAATTGTTTGATCTCAGGGTTTTTGTTCATTTCCAGGCGCAGGTCCATGCCCTCCTGGATAAAGTCGGCGAGTTTGACCCCCGGTTTGGTGGGGATCATCTTGGCCAAGCGATCGGCTTCAGTGGCCGCAAAGCCCCTTGTGCGGGCAATATCACGCACCACCATTTTGGCACCCAGGGTTCCGACAGTCAGAATCTGGGCCACTTTATCGGCACCATATTTGCGGGTAACGTATTGAATCACTTCTTCGCGGCGGTCGATACAGAAGTCGATATCGATATCGGGCATGCTGATGCGGTCGGGGTTGAGGAAGCGTTCGAACAGCAA
>CAZRFI010000146.1:0-1444 GCA_964598905.1 uncultured Candidatus Sericytochromatia bacterium
GCTGAGCCTGTATACTGCCTTTATCCTGATGCAAGGTGACTGACCCCGTATGATGCGCGAAGAACTCACACTGGTTTCTATGGCCTGCCGCTTTCCCGGTGCACCCAGCACCCAGGATTTTTGGGAAAATCTCAAACAGGGCAAAGATCTCTTAAGTGAGATCCCCCCGACGCGCTGGGATGCGCAACGCTATTACGATCCCCAACCCGGTGTCAGTGGAAAGTGCGCAACCCGCAAAGGCTATTTTTTGGCGGACGTACGTCAGTTTGATCCGGGCTTTTTTAAGATTCAACCCGAAGATGCCCTGGTGATGGATCCCCAGCAGCGGATCTTACTGGAGCTCTGTTTTGAGGCCTTTGCATCCGCTGGTTATCAGCGCGAGCGGCTCTCTGGTCAAAAAGTGGGGGTCTTTATGGGGATCACCAAATCTGATTACCAGAACAATATTGCTGAAGCCCTGGCCCGTCAGGAATTGACCCAAAAAACCGTGGTCACCGGAATCCTAGAAAACCTGATTGCCGCTCGCATCTCCCATTATTTTGACCTGACTGGCCCGGCCCTGACAATAGATACCGCCTGTTCCTCCAGTCTGGTGGCCCTGCATCTGGCCAAAGAAAGCATTTTAGCGGGTGATTGTGAAATGGCGCTGGTGGGGGGGATCAACCTCAACTTAAATGTGCCCGCATTTTTGGGCATGTCTGCCGCCCAGGCCCTCTCACCGGGTGAGCAATTCCATGTCTTTGATCAGCGGGCCAATGGCTTTTTTATGGGTGAAGGCGGAGCTGTGGTCTTGCTCAAAAAGCGCAGCCAGGCCTTGGCCGATCAGGACAGGATTTTGGCTGTGCTGGCTGGCAGTGCGGTCAACAATGATGGCCGCAGCATCTCTCCCATGGCTCCGCGCAGCAGCACCCAACAGGCAGTCCTGCTCAAAGCCTGTCAAGATGCTCAGTTAAACCCGGCGGAGATCACCCTGATCGAGGCCCACGGCACAGGAACCCCTCTCGGAGATGCGGTTGAGGCCCAAACCCTGAACGCGGTTTTTGCTGGAATCAGTCCCAAACCTGTGCTGGGTTCTGTCAAACCGAATATTGGGCATCTCTTGAGCGCGGCAGGGATGGGCAGCTTGATCAAAGTTCTGCTCTGTTTTCAACACCGTCAAATCCCGCCCCTGCTGCACTACGCCCAGCCCCGCAAGGAACTTCAATTGGAAACACAGGGCTTTTGCCTCAATCAAAACCTGCTTGAGATCCCCGCTGGACAGCCGATGGTGGCTGGTATCAACGGCTTTGGCTTTGGCGGAACCAATGCCCATATTTTACTCAGGGCAGAGTCCGACTCTCTGCCCCAGACCGACTTCCGACAGGTGCTTCCCGCTTATCAAAAGCGAGATTATTGGGTGGGTCTCAAAGAGCAAAGTGCGCCGGAGACAAATATAGAACCAGAA
>CAZRFI010000146.1:1544-2813 GCA_964598905.1 uncultured Candidatus Sericytochromatia bacterium
GCCATGGCTGATCCTGGCAGAACCTTTGCAGGTTGAAGCACAAGAACTGCTGGTTGAGAGCCTGAGACAAGCGGGCCAGCCCTGTCTCTGTCTGCCAAGCTGGGCCGCAGTTGAGGCCGCAGTTGAGGACCCGCTGCAGACCGACCCCCGAGCCTTTCAGCTGCTCTTGTGCTTGCCGCTCAGTGCCCAGGCCCTCTACAACTTTCTTCAGACCCTGGCCAAATCACCTCTATTGGCCCGTTGCAAAGGTTTAACGGTCATCACCCAGGGCGCATTGCCTGTTGGTTCTGAGTTGGCGTCTAATCCGTCCTCTAGCCAGGGCACACGGACTGTTGCCCCTTTTCTGGCTTCGGGTTTGCTCTGGGGAGCGTCCTCCGAACTCAATTTGCCTGTTTTACAAGTGGATTTGGCCCCCGGTGAGATCTGCCCACAACTTGGAGACCTGGCTCTGTGCCTGCTCCATTTAGACAGCCAAGCACAGAGCCCACCCCAAACGACTTCACAGCTCGCCCTGCGGGGTAAACACCTTTGGCAACGCAGCCAACGCCAGGTCAGTCTCACGACGGAGCCCCCGCTGCCCTCGCGGATCCGGGCTAAGGGGGTTTATTTGATCACGGGCGGGGCGTCTGGCATTGGCGCCCTGATTGCTGAAAGCCTGGTAGGGCAACAGACGCAGCTCCAGCTGCTGGTGGTTGGCCGCCGAGAAGCGTGTGAGGTGCCGGGTTTAGCGGATTTGCAAGCGCGGATTCAGGCCAAGGGCTCCCAGCTCCACTACTTCCGCGTGGATGTGAGCCAGCCTGCAGAGGTGCGGGCTTTGTGCCAACACATTCTGCGCAAATACGCTGGTCTCCATGGGGTGGTGCATGCCGCTGGACAGGTGATACCCAAAGATCTGCGCCGCAGCCCTTATCAGGAGCGGCAGGAAGGCATGGCTCCGAAGGTGGCGGGGGTGATCGCCTTGCGAGAGTCCCTGGTGGAGCTGGGGCTGACTCCCGATTTTTTTCTGGCATTTTCTTCGCTGTCAGCGGCTTTGCCTGGGTTTGGCCGTGGGCTGATTGACTATGTGGCCGCCAACCACTTTATGGATCTCTATGCAAACGCCGTCTCCCGGTCTGCCCTGCCGATACAGGTGATTCAATGGGGGCCGTGGCAAGGGGCCGGAATGGCCACCCATCCGGCTTTGTTGAAACAATTGGCAGACCAAGGCATTTATGCCCTGAGCCCGGCTGAGGGCCTTTCCGCCTTTCATGCGTTTATCGACGGCGCTTT
>CAZRFI010000146.1:2913-6547 GCA_964598905.1 uncultured Candidatus Sericytochromatia bacterium
GAAGACAATTTAATGGATCTGGGCATCGACTCTTTGATCGCCATAGATCTTACGCAAACGCTGGAGGACTGGGGTTATCAGGATCTGCCGTTTGAGCTGTTCTTTGAACAGCAAAATATCCGTGAGCTGGCCCGCTATTTGTTGGTCCGCAGCCATTTATTGGCCGAAAGCCCCACTGCGCCCGAACCTCCTTTGCGACTAGAACACCCGCTCTCGCCCATTCAAACGGCATTTTTTGTGGCGCAAACACTGTATGAACGTCCAAATTATTCGTATTTCAGGCTCTCTTTAAGCCGGCTTTTGGATCCCCAGCTGCTGGAGCAGGCCCTGTGGGATCTGCTCGAGCAGCAGACCCAATTGCGCAGCGTTTTTCAGCAGAGTCTGGATGCTTCAGGGATGAAATTGAACTATCAGATTTTGAGCCGGGCGCAGCTACAGGCAGATCTACAGACGCGTCCAAACCCCGCTTTGATTCAGGAGATCTCAGCCGAATGGCCGCTGCCTGAATATGAAGAGTTCTTTGTCAATCAGCTCTTTGCCCTGAACCAGGCCCCCCTGTTTCGCATTGGCTTACAACAGAGTGCCCAGGGCAGCCATTTGCTGCTGCTTTTCCATCATATTGTCTTTGATGGCATCAGCATGAAAAATTTCCTCCAGGGGCTCTGGGCGCGCTACCGAGGGCTTGAAACCCAAACCCCTTTTCTGGCTCCGCCGTTGGCTCTGAGCTACGAAGATTATGTGCAGACGGTGCAAGACTACCGCGAGACGGAGGCCTTTCGAGCGGCCATTCTGGCCTGTTCTAACTACCTCACAAGCCAACCCCTGAAACCACAAAGCCAACCCCTGACCTCGCAGCCATTTTTATTTGAACTGGCTGAACGCTATGCCGCATTGGGTTCTGTGCCTGCCCAGAGCCAACAGCGGCGTTTGCCCCAGGCCAGTAACGCGGACCTGAGCGCGGACCTGAGTGCGGCCCTGAGTAAACAGGCCCAAAACACCCAAACCCCCTTGCAAATGCTCTACCTCAGCGCCTTTTTTGAGGCTTTGAGTGAGTGGAGTGGCCAGTCCCAACTCTGGGTGCAGGTCGCCAGTGCCGGCCGACACTGGCCGCTGGCAGAGATTCACAGCCTGATTGGCAGCTTCGCCGAACTTTTTCCAGTCTATGCCGACCTGGGTCTCAACCAAGGCCTGGCATTGGCGCAGCACTTGCGGCAGCAATGGAATTCAGCACAGCCTTTGCTGCGCGTGGGGGCAGATCAGATCACCCAAATGGCCCAGGAGCAGGGGATCTCTCTGCCCTTTTCCTTTAGCTTTGCCCATTTTGATTACGCCTGGATGTCTCCGGCAGATCAAGCCCAGGTCCTGGACACACAGATGCGCGGTTTCCATGCCCAAACCCAGCTGGGTTTGTTGATCTCAGAAAACCATCAGGGCTTTTATTATGCCTTCAACACCCCCCAAGGCCTGTTTGCCGATGCCGAGCTGGAGCGCCTGGCGCAGCTGTTTGAAGCCGCATTGAGCCGGATCGCTGAGTCCGCCGCCCCTGATTTTTGGCGCGACTTTCAGCGGGCGCCCGATCAGGCTGTGGCGCTCAAAACCCCGGAATCTGAAGTGAGCTATGCTGAACTCAGACACGCGGTCAAACAGCTGGCTTATCAATTGGAATCCAGGGGGCTGAGCTGTGGTTCGGTGCTGGTTTTCTGGGGCGAAGCCAGTATTGACAGTATCTGCTTGCTGCTGGCCTGTTTGGCTCTGGGGGTGACCTGGGTGCCCGTTGATGCCCAGTCTCCGGCCCAACGGGTCGAGGAGATCTGCCGCCAGGCCAAAGCCGATTTACAGGTCTGCGATCTCCCCGAAATGGACAGAGACAAAAGGGGTCTGCTCTCTTTGTCTGAACTGCTCAAGCAGGCCCAAGAGAGTCAAGAAACGGCCTTTCGCTTGCCCGAGCGCAGTGAGAATGCCGTGGCCTATCTCATTTTTACCTCTGGCTCCACCGGGCAGCCCAAAGGGGTGCCCATTCTCTACTCCGCTCTGATGCGCTACCTGGGCTGGGCGATCGAGAGCTTTGGCTACGGGCCCCAAGATCGGGTGATTTTAACCTCCTCCCTGGCCTTTGATGCCTCCCTGCGCCCGATTTTAGCGACGCTGATGAGAGGCGCTTGCCTCTGCCCTGTCAACGATCAGATCAAGCGCGATCCCCTGGCCCTTTTGCGCTGGGTCCGAGCAGCCCAGATCACTGTCTGGAGCTCGGTGCCGGGTCTCTGGCAGGGGTTGATTCAAGCCCTGGAAGGCCAGGCGCAGGAATCGTCTCAGCCATCGTCTCAGCCATCGTCTCAGAGATTGTCTCAGCCTTGGAATCCAGACAATGATCCCCTGCCTCAGTTGCGCCTGGTTCAACTTGGCGGAGAGGTCTTGACCTCACAATGGTTGGAGCGCTGGCAAACGCTGATGGGCAGCGAGCGGCCCCTGGTCAATTTATACGGCCCGACCGAAACCACGATCAATGCCACCCACTACTGGGTAAGGGGCCCCCACCCCAAAGGCCAGCCTGTGCCGATTGGAGAGGCCTTGCCCTATCTCAGCTGCCGGGTGATGTCTGCTGCCGGAGAGCCCTGCGCAAGCGGAGAAGCGGGAGAACTCTGGGTGAGTGGGCCGAGTTTGACACCGGGATATCTTTCGGCAGAAGATCCCTTTGTCATGTATCTGGGGGAGCGCTATTACCGCACAGGAGACCGGGTTTACCAAGATGCTGAGGGGCGCTTTTTTTTCCTCGGACGCCAGGATCGGCAAATCAAACTGCGGGGCTATCGCTTAGAACCCGCTGAAATCGAAGCGGTGCTGTTGCGCTTTCCCGATTTACGTGAGGCCTGGGTGGATACCCTGCCCAGCCCTTCGGGCAGCCAACAATTGGTGGCCTGTGTCAGCAGTGCTGTGCCGCTGGATCAGATTGCGCTGATGAAACATTTGGCGCAGTTCCTGCCCGGTTATATGCTGCCGCAGCAGATTTATGGCTGCTCGGCTTTTCCTCGTCTGCCCAATGGCAAAGCCGATCTCGCGGCTCTCAGGCAAACTTTGCTTGGGCCTCAAGAAGCTCTACAAACCGAGGCCAGCCCAACAGACGCCCTGGCGACAGAGGTGAGGGAGATTTGGCAAAGTGTGCTCAAGCGGCAGGATTTTGTTGAGAGTTCAGATTTTTTTCAGATGGGGGGCGATTCCCTGCTCTTGATGCAGGCCTATCTGCTGCTGCAGCAAAGATGGCCGCAATTGCCCAAAATCGCCAAGTTTCACAGTCAACGCCGCTTGCAGGATTGGGTCGGACTCTTGCATTCTGCCTTGTCATCCGCGCCGGAGCCGTTGGCCACCTCGCCGGGCTCTTTCTCTGCCTCGCCTGAGACACAGCCGACAACACAGCCGCTGCCTGAAACGGGTTTTGGTTTGAGCCCTTCGCAAATGGGCTTTTATCTCTGGCACAAGCACCTCAAAAGGGATGACTCTCTCTGGGAGGCCCGCATTGTATTGGAAGGGGAACTTGATCCTGAACGCTTTGAAATGGCGCTGATGCAGACTGCCCGCCGCCAGCAAATGCTCAATGTGCAATTGCTGGCCACCCAGCCGCCGGTCTTTGTGCCTGTTG
>CAZRFI010000146.1:6647-10037 GCA_964598905.1 uncultured Candidatus Sericytochromatia bacterium
TCATCAACCGCCGCAGTTGCCCCCTTTGCGTTCTCAATTCTCGGCGTATATCTCACTGCTGGAACACGAACGCCAGTCACACGGCGAAACACATCTGCGCTATTGGCAGACGGTTTTCGACCAGCCTTATCTGGCACCAAATTTGCGCAGCAAGGATTTGAATCACCTAGACAGCGCTGAACCCGCAGGTTTTTTTCGTCTCGAACGCAGGCTCCATAACAGGGAGTTGGCTGTCTTTCAGCAACGCTGTCAGGCCGCATGCAGCACGCTCTTTATGGGGGTGCTGGCGGCTTACCACCAGGCCCTGGTCATCCTGACCGGGCAAGCCGATCTGATCATTGGGGTGGCTCACCATGGGCGCGATTATGCCCTGGAAGAAATTGAGCAGATTTTTGGCTGTTTTGCCCGAACCTTGCCCCTGCGATTGCCCGCAAGTGCGCCGGCAAGTGCGCCCCCAAGTGCGCCAGACCCAGCTTCACCGTTGATCTCCGAGCAACAGATTCAGGCAGCCCAAAAGCATTATCAGGCGGCGGCAGCCCATCCTTTGGACCCCCTGGGTTTGCTGCGCACCCTCTCCCCCTCTCCCCGTTTGGCCACGCTGCTGGGCAGTCAGTTTTTTATCAGCGCATTGGATTTAACCCCGCTCTTAGAAGCGGAAATTGTGCCCGGTCTCAGAATCAACGGGCAGGCCTCCAGCACCCATTTTCAACCCTCCAATCAAGATATGGATCTGTTTTTGGCCCTCAAACAACAGGGCGAGTACCTGATCTTGACCCTCAATGTGCATCGGGAGGCCTGCTCACATGCACAAGCAGAGGCTTTGCTGGATCAACTTTTGCTGTTCATCACAGAGCCAGCGCAGCCCCAGGCGGCGCGCATCCAATTTCGGCCCTTTGATTTGGCCCAAACAGGCCCAATAGATGCCGCTTTAATCAGCTATTTGCCTGCCCTGGAGCAGATCAAACGGGTGGCACCCCGCCTGAGCCATGACCAGATTCAGGCTCTCAAACAGGGTTTGTTCAAAGATGAACAGGCTCTCTGGATAGAATCTCTCCACACCCCTTTGGGTCAGAGTGCCAACCTGGTGTTGCCCTTCTTTGCCAATGAGATTTTGCCCGGTCAGGCCAAACGGATTTTGCCTGCCATTCAGTCTGCCCGCCTGCAGGCCCAAGCCCTGGGGGCCCGCGTGGTTTCTCTGGCGGGCCTTTTGCCTGCCTTGACGGCTTACGGGCATGACTTGCCTGCGATTCCCTCCCTGGCGTCTGCGCTGCAAATTCACCATATCCCCCAGCGCCTGAGCACCGGTCACAGCACGACCGTGGTCGCCATGTTAGAGACCCTGCGTTTTGCCTTGGCTCAGCTGGAGCGCTCCCTGTCCAGCTGTCGGCTGGCAATGGTGGGCCTGGGCTCGATTGGTGAAGCCACTTTAAATGCCCTCTTGGCCAGATTGGACCACCCAGCCAGTTTGACCCTGGTGGATCGCCTCGGCAGCGAGCAGCGCATGCAGCAGTTGGCCGAGCGATTGGCTGCCCAGCACGGGTATTCAGGGCCTTTACAATGGATCTTGAGCCCAGCAGAAAGCCTGCCCACAGAGGTCTATCAGGCGGATTTGATTCTCTCTGCGGTCAGCGCCCGCCAGGTGATTGACATCAGCCAATTGCGTCCGGGCACGGTGCTGATCGATGATTCGTTTCCCCATTGCTTTGATGTGATGGCAGCTATCACACGCATGGAGCAAGAACGCGATGTGCTGGTCATTGGCGGCGGTCTCTTGCAATTGCCAGGCTGTTTGCAAACACGCTATTTGCCCTTGCCAGATCCCCAACTGCAAGCGGCCCTGACCCAGGTCTCGCTGCCTGCCTGTTTACCCGGATGCCAATTGGAATCGCTGCTGCTGGCAGCGTATCCAGAACTGCCAGAAACCCTCGGTTTGGTTGAACCAGACAAGTTGCTGCAGTATTTGCCTGTGATTCAAGCGGCAGGGATTCAGGCCGCTCCCTTACATCTGGAGGGCTATCTGGTTCCCCCTGAGCTGATCCAGGAGCTCATACAGGCACTCACCATTTTTCCGTGGTCTCAAGGGGTTTATTGAGGGTATCACTGACCAACACCGCTGTTTTGAGATGATCGAGATACACGACAGCAGGGTTGTTGATCAGATAATCCACTGTGTCTCCGACCAAGAGTAGACGGAACCGAGCTTTTCCCCTGCTTCTGTCTTTTTCCAAAACGACTTTATCAATCTTGGTCAAATTTATCTCTTGTTGTTTAACGCGAAACAGTCCCTTTTGAAAGTACCACAATACTTGAGACCCTGAATCAATCCGAATTTCTTCACGCAGGGCCACAAACTCTAAGAAAAGCCACCCCAGACCCAAGCCAAACAACAAGAGAAACAGATTGCTTTCAAGATCAATCAGCATAACGGTATTGACCAAGCCACTCAAAGTCAGAGGCAGACTGAAGACAGCCGCACAAAAAAACAACAGCACGGGTATTTGTTGAATGACGGTTAGATTGTTCTCAGTTTTTTTTGTTAACATCGGTCAGCCTTTGGTGCCTTAAGACAACGTGGGTGGCTTTCTCCGATGCGACGAATTCAACACATTCGTAGCCCAGAGATCGCATATCAAGTCCATCAAACAGCCGTTCTCCTGCGCCGAGCAGAACCGGGGCAATCGCAAAGTGCATTTCATCAATCAGGCCCTCGCGCAGGTACTGCTGGAGGGTGTTTGCCCCTCCGCCGATGCGCACGTCCATTCCGCCGGCTGCCTCGCGCGCCCTTTCAAGTGCTTCGCGAATGCCACCCGTGACAAAATGAAAGGTTGTGCCACCTTCCATCTCAATCGGGGGACGGGCGTGATGTGTCAAAATGAAAGTGGGAACATGATAAGGCGGGTTGTCTCCCCACCAGCCTTTCCAGTTCATGTCTGGCCAGGGCCCACGATCGGGGCTGAACATGTTCCTGCCGAGAATCCAAGCCCCAACATTTTCGAAGCCACGCGCGGCGAAGTCATTGTCAATCCCTGTCGTGCCATCTTCCTTCCCGAACAGGGACCGCTGAAGCGTGCGAGTGGGAAATATCCACTGGTGCAGATCCGTCCCGCCCATGCCGAGCGGATGGTTGATGTCTTGATTCGGGCCTGCGCCGTATCCATCGAGTGAAAGGGTGAAACTCTCAACGCGAACGCGTGTCATCGTATACCTCTGTTGTTTAACATATTTGGAAATGACACCACAGGGGTGTATGTACTTGAATACATTGTACCATCGGCTCGCCAATATGCCTTTGCGCGAAGCAGCAAGTCTGCCTCCAGTGCGGGTTGCAGATAGAGTGCATAACGAGGATTGACAGCAAAAAAGCCTGGATTTATAGTGGTATGGGTGGGG
>CAZRFI010000146.1:10137-12030 GCA_964598905.1 uncultured Candidatus Sericytochromatia bacterium
TACTTGAAGCCAAAAGATATCTACTGGCAACCCCCAGCCAGGTCAAAGAAATCGCTTATGAGCTCGGTTTTGAAGATATTTCTTACTTTATCAGGTTCTTCAAAAAACACACGGGCTTGACCCCAGAAGCTTTCCGACACAATTTTAAATAAGTCCTATTAAACATCATTTCTGTCCTACCACTCAAATTCCGGTATTGGCTATATTTGAATCAGACAAACAATGATTCAAAGGAGCTTATTATGAATCGGAAAGCGCAGATAATATCATCCCTTAAAATCTGGGTCGTGATTTATCCTTCCCTGACCACTTTTATTTATCTGTTTGGCGAACAGATGTCTGTTTTGCCTGTATATCTCAGAACCCTGCTCATGACACTGACTTTGGTGCCTTTGATCGTGTTCATCGGGGTTCCTTTTGTCAATCTGATCCTGGGCAAAGTTTTTCCCGAACAAAGTCAGAACAGGAATTAAGCCCATGAAAACACGCAACGCTTTTGACGTTATCATCATTGGTGGGAGTTACTCCGGGCTGGCAGCAGCCATGGCCTTGGGCAGGGCTTTAAAAAAGGTGCTGATCATCGACAGCCATCAGCCCTGCAACCGGCAAACGCCTCATTCGCATAACTTTCTCACCCAAGACGGAAAACCCCCGGCTGAAATTGCTGCACTTGCAAGAGTGCAGGTGGAACAGTATGATTCTGTTCATTTTTACTCGGGCCTGGCTGTCAAAGGGACACAATCAGCAGCAGGATATGCGATTGAAACTTCCACAGGAGAATGCTTTGAGGCCAAGAAATTAATTTTTGCAACGGGCATTCAAGACCGATTACCTGAAATCCCTGGTTTTGCAGCGTGTTGGGGTATTTCTGCGCTGCATTGCCCCTATTGCCATGGCTATGAAGTCAAAAATCAGCCCACGGGGATTTTAGGCAATGGGGAATCCGGCTTTGAATTTGCCATGTTGATCTCAAACTGGACAGAGGATCTGACTTTATTGACCCATGGAAAATCCAGTCTGACAGCCGGGCAACAGCGCAAGCTGGAAAAACATCGGATCAGGATCATTGAAACAGAGATTGCACGAATTGACCATTCCAATGGCGCTATACATCACCTTTATTTTAAAGATGGTGCAAAAATACCTGTCAATGCCTTGTATACCAGGCCAGATTTTGTCCAACACTGTCAAATTCCCGAAAGCCTGGGCTGTGAATTGACCCAAGAAGGATATCTCAAAACAGATCCCATGCAAAAAACAACGGTCGCTGGCATTTATGCCTGTGGGGACAATACCACCCGGATGCGTACGGTTGCCAATGCTGTCGCGATGGGGACAACAGCCGGAATGATGTTAAACAAAGAACTTGTGACTGAAGCGTTTTAGCCAACCACAGAGTTCATGTACGAAATAAACCAAGCTTGAAAGGAAAACAGATGAAAGCAGTCATTTACGAGAAATACGGCCCAGCGGATGTCCTGAAAATGCAGGAAGTCGAAAAACCGGTACCCCAAAACGATGAGGTGCTGATTCAAATTTATGCCACTTCAGTCACCGCTGGTGATTGGCGGCTGCGCAAGGCGGATCCCTTTTTGGCCCGGATCTTTAACGGACTTTTCCGGCCGAAAAGGGTGAAGGTACTTGGCTTTGAGTTGGCCGGTGTGATCGCGGAAGTGGGAAAAGACGTTCAAGGCTTTAAAATTGGAGATCCTGTTTTTGCATTTTGTGGCTTCAAATTTGGCGGATATGCCGAATATGGCTGTTTAAAGGAAAAAGATGTCATTGCCCTAAAACCAGAAAATATTTCTTTTGAAGAAGCTGCAACTTTCCCTCTCGGTGCTTTAACAGCGCTCAGCTTTTTACGCAAAGGCGAAATTCAGAAAGGCCAAAAAG
>CAZRFI010000147.1:0-11972 GCA_964598905.1 uncultured Candidatus Sericytochromatia bacterium
CCGGTTAAGAGCAGCCCACGATTGCCGGTGCCATCGTTGGTGCCATTGTGGGCATTGGTATTGTTGATACCGGCGGTATCCAGAGTGCCGATCAAACCCGTTACATCGACTGTCGCGTCGTTGGTCCAAATGCCGGACGTGACAGCATTGTTTTCCAAGGCACCGCCATCAGCGGCTGCGTTGCCAAATTGCAGGTAGTCGCGGTAATTGGTGTCGGTGGCGGTGACTGTACAGGCTGCATCGGTACAAAGCGCCATTTGGGTCAGATTATTGGGTGCCGCGACTGTGGGCGCAAATCGCATTTCAGCCAAGCCGGTACCCGTGTAGAGGTTGGTGGCGGTGCTGCCACCCGCGCGGTTGATATTGATCACCGTGACCGCACCTGGTGCCAAAGGCGGCGTTTCGGATGGAATGGTGAAATCTGCCAAGGTGCCAGCTGTATCTGTGTAACGCAGATGCCAACCGGCAATACTGGCCGAGCTGGAACCTTTGTTCAGCAATTCCACAAATTGGTTGGTGCTGTTATCGGGATTGGTAAAGACCTCGTTGATCACGATGTCGGTATTCAAAAACGGCGTGGTACTGGAGCCATTTTTGCCAGTGGTGGTGTTTTTCACCAGCAGCACACCGGTTTTGGCGGTGGCGGGAATCGGCAGGGTGATCTTGTGGCAATTGGGGTCAGTGGTATTGTCCACTGCGCTGATTGTGGTCTGATTGGTTCCACCAAATTCGACATTATAGACGTCGGCATTGGCGCCAAAGTTTTCACCTTCAACCACCATGCGCAGCCCTTCGCCGCCAGAGGTGGGTGAGAAGCGGTGAACGAGAATATCCCGAATTTCAACCGTGAAGACCTTGCTGGTGCGGTTATTGTCGTTATCCGCGACCCGCACCGTGAAGGTGGCTGAGCCTGTTGCGGTTGGGGTACCCGTCAGATTGCCGGTGCTGGAGAGGGTCAGACCTGCAGGCAGGGTGCCACTGCTAACTTCCCAGGTATAGGTGCTGTTGCCGCCTGTGGCAGCCAATTGGCCTGAAAAATTGGTACCGCAGCCGGTGCGAACATAGGCCCGGTTGATAATCCCAATCGGCAGGGCCGCCGTCAAAATCGAGATATTGGAGTCGGTGCGGTTAATGGTGATACTCAGGGCTTTGGTTGCCACTTGGCCGCGGGCATCCACCACTTTGACTGTAAAGGTCTCTTCGCTTTGGAGTTTGGGGGTGCCGCTGATTTCGCCAGTAGAGGCGTTGATCTCCAAGCCATCGGGCAGGGCACCGCTGCTAATGCTCCAAGAATAAGGCGCTGTTCCGCCACCGGCGTTGATCGTCTGGGAATAGCGGCGGTCGATTGTGCCACTGGCCAAGCTGGTGGTCAAGACGCCGACGGAGTTGATACCGCTGTTGGTGTCTGATACCAAGATAAACATGCTGCGGCGCGAGGCATTGGCAGCCGTATCGATGGCTTGGATTTCGAAGCTGAAGGTGCCTGTCTGGGTGGGCTTGCCAAAAATCTGACCGGTGGCCTGATCGAGAATCAAGCCGTTTGGCAAACTGCCAGACGCCAGATTCCAGCGGTAGGAGCCACTGCCGCCGACAGCGCTCAAAGCGGCTGTATAAGTGAAGTTAAGTGCTGCTGTGGGCAAAGTACCTGTTGAAATGGCCAATTGGCCTGGTCCCACCGAAGGGGGCGGCGTGGGGATCAGGGGGTCTCCTGGCTGAGCCGTTTGGCCGGGAAATGGCAATGGGGTCTGTCCTGGCAAGGGGGTCTGGACAGGAACGGGTAAAAGACTGGAGCCAGGCAAGGGGGTGGGAGCAATGATTGAAGGAACAGGTACCGGAATGGGTTTGACATTGGTGGGTTGCTGGGGGGGAGGTCCACAACTCGTCATTAGTCCGACTATGCTGGATAAAAAGATGACAGTACCAGATTTTCCAACTCGTTTGCTCATGTAAGGTATCCTTTTCGATCAGATGCGAAATTTTCAGTCCCAAAACAGACAGAATTCATTTTAGCACAGCTTTTTTGGGATTTCTGCAGGCGGGTAATCAGAGTGCGGGATGGACTGTCTTTTTTCGACGCCGGGGTCTGATTACATCTGTCCATGCTAGTTGTACCCGTTTTTTCTGGCCGGTGGTGTGACGAAGCTCTCATTTGGGGTGTTGGCTTTGTTGCTGTGGGTTCAAGAATTGTATCGCAAAATAAAAAGGTAACCCTTGAACCGAGCCGCCAAAAAGCTCAAATCCCGCCGAAATCGGCGGGATTTTTTTGTGCAAAACCGGTGTGTCTAAAAACTATTGCGTTTGGACACCATTTTGAATCACAACAGGGGCTCTGACCGGGCGTGGCGCTTGGCGTACCGGGGCTGGTGCAGCTTGGCGGACGGGCGGGGCGGCACGGTGCACGGGGGTCCGGTAGGTGTTGCGGGGCGGTGTATACGCTGGGGCCCGGTAGGTGTTCCGGGGCGGTGTATACGCTGGGGCTACGGCCGGTTGGGAGCGATCAATCAATTTGCTGATGTCTTCTTCAGTTGGATCTTCTTCTTTTTCTTTGGTCACTGTTTTGACCGGGGGCTTGTCTTCTTTGGTAGCGGTTTCTGAGCTGGTGCTGGATTCAAACTTGCCCTGCAGGGCGTCTTCAATTTCTTGAATGGTGTACTGTTCGGGCTGAATGCTCTGATCGCCAGAGGCCCGCTGAATGACATCAAATTTGCCATTGCTCTGTTTGAGCAGGCTCATCAGCTTGACGCGCTCATCGGGCACGGCGACTGTAATTTCGCGGGGTGTGCTGCCGGAGTTTGTATTGGTGTTGTTTTCGGCACTAAACTGATTGCCCACGGCCAAAATTTTGGCCCGTTGCAAGAGGGGAATCGAAATGATTTTGCCGCGGCGCACCGGGTTCAGATCGCTGATTGCAGCAATCACATCGACGTAGTCACCGGGTTTCATCAGATAGGCATTGTCAGTGGGTACGGTAATTGCGCGGTGGCCTTCGGGAATTTGGGTGGCCAGACCGGTATTGCTGTTGGGGTCGGACATGCGCCCCGTCATCAGCATTTCACCTTTGTAGAGCTGGGTAATGGTCAACATGCCCAAAACCACAGTTGTTTTGTCTTTTTGAATTACGGTAGCACCTTCGGGCACATACGCCGCAGGTACTTCTTTGATTTGCACCATGTCTTCACTTAAGGGGGTACGGGGAGGAACATCTTTGGCGAGCGTAACCACACGCACCAGCTTGGATTTGCCTTTCAGAGGCTCAGCGATGCCTGTGAGATAGCTCATCGAGAGGATGGTGGCGACGCCTGCGATGCCCAGGGAGATCAGCAGCATTTTGCGATTGACTTCAAGTTGTTTTAATTTTTCAAGCAATGGCCAACGTTTGGCCGGGGTTTCGCTGTTGGCTGTTGAGCCTGAACTCTGGTGTGGGTTGGGCCCTGAGCCCTGCCGAAGGGGGGGCGGTGTCGCACTTGCCGGCTCTTGGAAGATGGAGTCGTCGAGATCCGCGGTACCGGGCAATTCATCGGTAAAACTGGGTGCCGGGCGGCGAAAAGGGGTACGGGCGGATATTCCCGCCTCGATCTGAACCGGTGGCAGATCCTGGGTATCCTGTTGGTTGACACGCAATTTATTGCGCAGATTATCCATTGAAGACACTTTTCTCTACCTCCCGGAACGCCCAAATGCCTGGGGCGTTGTATATATAGTAATTATAGTCTGGCCCGCTTGGGCGCTTGTGCCAGTCAGGGCTCCGATGGTTAAATAGGCATTAAATTTAGATTTTTTATGGGATAAATTCAACATAAAGACCTCGGGTTCTCGGCTTTTTTTTAGGGCTTGAACCCAAATTTGGGCTTCACTTAAGCTGGGAAAATCCAGCTTCCATTCGTTCTGGCGGGTCAATGCCAGATAATGGGACAAAACCTCTGTATGGGGACGTTGGCTCAGTTGGAGATAAACGGGGCTTTTCCCTCCCGCTTGTAACATTTTAAAGGGAGTTTGGGGCAACAATAAAGAATCCAGAGGAGTTGCATAGGGCCCTGAGGCCTGGGCGGGCAAACCCAGACAGGTAAAGAGGATAAGCAGGTTGAGCCAGATTGAACGCATCTGAAAGATTTTCCCCCTGATCCGATTATGCGCCTCGCGGCGGGATAAGACAAGCAGATCTTGGTGTGGGCTGAGATCTCACTGCTCAGTGGTATAATTGCTTCAATCTCACGTCTTCAGACAGGATTCTTTCCACCCATGGCAGATGAAACCCACGAGCTGAATTATTATCTCAATCAAAGCCTGTCAGGGGTTCCTGATGATATTGCTTCGTTGGTGATTGATGCTTTGGCGCTGCTGAGTACCGAAAAATCCCTGATGTCCGATCACGGCCCGCACATGAATTATGCCGAAAAAATCGATACCGTGCGCTATGCCTATACGGCTTTGGTCAATTACCTGATTGAACAGCGTTTGGGTTCTCTCACCCCTGCCCAGCGCCTTTTTTTAAATACGGGTGCAATTGCCGATCAGATCATTTTCGAAGATCAAAAAGGCCAACAATTTATTCTGCAATTACTCGATCCAGAACTCTATCGGCGTTTGAGTGAGAGCACCCTGGAGTTCGACAATACCCATTTACCGGTCTGGAGCCACACTGTCTATCGCTGTGAAGACCAGTACAACGCAATTGCCTTGGGGGTATTGGAGCCCGAAGGGCTGGATAAAAAAAGCCTGGCCAAGTTTCGTGCCACCCGCAGCTTGGATACCCAAATTGCGCTCTCGCGGGAGCAGACCACCATTCTCAACAATACCTATTATGCTCTGCTCAACCAGAGCCGTGAGCTGTTTCGCCGCATGGATGGCCTGATGATTGATTATAAACAGGCGGCCATGCAAATCCCCAAAATGGAGGAGATGTTGGCCAAATCCCGCTACTACAATCAGGTGGTGGGGCTGCGCGAAGTTCCCTACGAAGAGCGGGACGAAATTTCCCAGATTTTGAGAGATCCCTCGTATCGCCGTCTGGGACAAGATCTGGAAGTGCATGCCGAGCGCATGGCCCAAATTGCCAGCCAGATGCAAACACACAGTGTGGAAATCGATCTGCAAAATAAAAAACTCAAAGAAATCACGGGCAAATTAATCAAAGCCGGTACCCAGGACATAGGCAGTGTAAGGGACCGCGATGATTTGATCTTTGATGAAGAAACCATTCGCCTGATCAAAAACAATGTGGCTGCCACGGGCAATTATGCCGTTGCGGGCGCGCGCAAATCCCCTTTTAAAATTCCCGAGAGCACGGCGCGCATTTTGTTAGACGTGCATCTCAAACACTGCCCGGATCCCCTGCAGGATTGCCTTGCCACATTGCAAAATGTCAGTACTGCCCTGGAGAAAATATTTCAAATCCACGTCAATCTTTTTGAGCAAGATGAAGCGGGAAACCCGATTTTGCCTCCTTTTTTAATTGAGCCCATTCGCAATTATGTGGACTGGACAGGTGAACGCTTTGTCTTGGGTTTTGTCAGTGCAGAGCCGCCCCGTCAGGGTGTAAAAGTCTCTTTTTCAGCGCTTGAGATGAGCCTGCTGAGGGCCTGTGGCATGTATGCCTTCCGCGATCGGATCTTTGACTACCGCGGCAATCGCCTCGAAGGCAATCTGATGGCAGATTATTCGGCCCGTTTGGAGTCCCAGACGGCCGTCAAATGGGTGGGAGAAGAAAAGAAGTACAAATTGGTGACGGTGATGCAGGAGGTGGATTCTTCAGGGCGTTCAGAGGCGGTGGGTGATTATATGGAATTTCTCTTTCATGCCGCCAATGATTTCCCTGCGCCACTGGGCATCAGCAAACGTAAATTGGCGATCATGCTGAAATATATTTTGATTCACGATTTGACTCACACCATTGCACTTTTGTTGCGTTATGTTGCCGACAAAGAGCCCGAAGAGGCCAAAGATATCCTGCTCTGGCATGCCAATTACGACCGTCAGCGGGCCCGACAGTTGATTGCTGCGGCTTGCCGGGATTATCCTGTGCTGGTCAATGGAAATGAAAATGCCTATATCACCAAAATTTTGGGACAAGTAACATGAATATCAAAATTCTGCTCTTAAATGGTCCCAATCTCAATTTATTGGGCGAACGCGAACCGGGGATCTATGGTGTAAATACCTTGGCCGACTTGGAATCGGCCTTGAAGAGCCAAGCCCAGGCGCTGGGGGCAGAATTGATCTGCCAGCAAAGCAACCACGAGGGGCAATTGATTGATTGGCTGCACGAGGCCCGCAATTGGGCCCAGGGCGTGATCTTTAATCCAGGTGCCTATACCCATACCAGCATTGCCCTGGCTGATGCCATCAGTGCCACAGGCCTGACCGTGATCGAGGTGCATCTGAGCAATATCTACAAGCGCGAGGCCTTTCGCCACCACTCCATGATCGCCCCTGTGGCCTGGGGCCAGATCAGTGGCCTGGGCCCAGAAGGTTATGCCTTGGCATTGAAGGCCCTGGTCAAGCGGGCCGAGTCCAAGCTCGTTTAGTCCAGCCCAGTTTCAAACAGCGGCAATTGATCCAGCAGCAAGCCTGTGCTGGGCGGTTCAAAGCCCAGATGGGTATACGCTTGGGGCGTGACGACCCGGCCCCGTGAGGTGCGCTGCAAAAAGCCCGTCTGCATCAAAAAGGGCTCATAGACCTCTTCTATGGTCGTGGTGTCTTCGCTGATCGCGGCGGCCAGGGTATCGATGCCGACGGGACCCCCTTGGTAATTGCGAATGATCGTCTCCAGCAGCAGGCGGTCGGTGGGGTCAAGGCCAAAGCGGTCAACCTGCAGCAGATCCAAGGCCTGTTCCGCCACTTCGGCGGTGATTTCGGCTTTGCCCTGCACCTGGGCAAAATCGCGCACACGCTTGAGCAGACGATTGGCAACACGGGGAGTGCCCCGTGCCCGGCGGCCCATGGCTTGTGCCCCTTCGGGAGCGAGTTGAATCTCCATCAATTTGGCACTTTGCAAGAGAATTTGCTGCATCTCAAGCTCGTTATAAAAACGCAGCCGTTCAACCAGACCAAAGCGGGCCCGCAGTGGTGCGGAAATGGCCCCAGCGCGGGTGGTCGCCCCAATTAGGGTAAAGCGTTTCAGTGGCAGGCGCTTGATCCGCGCGGCCTGGCCTTTGCCAATCGTGATATCGAGCATAAAGTCTTCCATGGCTGGGTAGAGCATTTCTTCGGTCACGCGGTTGAGGCGGTGGATCTCGTCGATAAAGAGAATATCCCCGGCCTGCAGTGAGAGCAAAAGCCCGGCAATATCTCGGGGACGTTCCAAGGCGGGGGCTGAGGTAATCCGAATTTGGGTTTTCATTTCTGCGGCAATCAGCATCGAGAGCGTGGTTTTGCCCAGGCCCGGCGGGCCATAAAAGAGCAGGTGATCGAGGGGGTCGCCACGTTGCAAGGCTGCGGCAATGGTGACGGCCAGACTCTGTTTGAGTTCGGCTTGGCCGAGGTATTCTTGTAAATTGCGCGGCCGCAGGCTGAGTTCACCTTGATCTTCGCGGCGGGATTCGGGCTGGACCACCCGCGGGGGAGGGGCTGGCTGGGCGGCGCTGCCGTCAGAAGGCAGAATGGCCATTATTGAATGATCCGGTAGCTATAGCTGAGGATATCGACGTCATTTTGGGTTACACCGGCTGGGAGTTGGGGCAGTGGTTTGCCAGGGATCTGACGCATGATCAGCTGTGCTGTTTCGTCGCGATCTTGAATCGGGCTGTTAAATTGGGTGGTTTGAATTGCAAAGGGCAGATTGGTGCGCCAATAGTCAAAGACAAAGCCCTGACCCCCTTCGTCGATATTGTCACCCGTTCCGATTTGAAAGACCAGATTATTGGGGGCATTTTCAATTCCAGAGGTCAAATCTGCCAGCCGGATTTGCACCTCAAAGGTCGATGGGCTTTTGATGCGCCAGAGATTGTTAAAGGGGTAATTGGGCTGAACGATTTCGGGTTTTAGACCGGCATTGAGTTTGCCTCGGCCCATTGTTCCCTGGCCATCGCCAGAGCCTTTTAAATAATAAAAATCAGTCCATTTTGACTCTTGATCGCCAGGCAAAAGGCCAATAAAGGGCAAACGTCCATCAATGACCTGGGGGCCAAAATTGAGCGCGGGGCCATTAAAACGGGGCCCATCGGTAGAGGCGTTAATCACTTGGCCCTTTTTGTCTGCAGGGGCGTAAATGGCAATGTAATACGTCACGTTGGGGTTGTTAAGCGCCAATTTGCCTTTGACAGTAAATTCAAACACAATTTGTTTTTGGGTGGCTGCCACGCCCCGTGTGACTTTATTGGCACAGCCAAAAAACAAAAAAAGCACCAAAATGGGCAATAGGGCGTGAGAAAAGCGGAGACATTTTGACATGTACATCTACAGGGGGTTAAAGCTTTAAAAAAGTGGGCATTACTGGACTCGAACCAGTGAAACCTCTGCCGTGTGAAGGCAGCGCTCTACCAACTGAGCTAAATGCCCGAAACAAATTCATTATAACTCAGCTTTAATCCTGCGGGGAGGGGGTTGGCAATTTGAAGAGAATAGCCTCTTGTTTTGCCAGGACCTGTTCCAATTCTTCGGCGGAGATATAGTCCAGCTGAATCAGGATCTCACCCAGCAATACCTGGGATTCTTCTTGTAAATGCAAGGCTTTTTCGAGCTGTTTTTCGCTGATCTTTTTTTCGCGCAGCAACATGGCACCGAGGCGGTTGTCGTGGCGCTGTTGACGCAGGGCCTCTTTGAGTTCTTCGGGGCTACACAGACCACGCTCGACCAGAATAAATCCCAACATGCGACCACTGCGCTTTTGTTCGAGCAGGGCCGCATCCAATTGCTCCTGGCTGACAATTTCACTGCGCAACAAAACTTGGCCCAATTGGGTCTCTTCGCGCTGCTGTTCGATGGCCCGTGCGATTTGCTCTTGTGTACAGATGCCCTCGGAAATCAGGATTTGCCCCAACAGCTTATGGGGTTGTTGATCTTTGACCAGCAGAGCGTGTTGCAATTGCTCTTGGGTCAGGGCCGACATGCGCAGCAGCACTTGGCCAAGACGTTGGGGTTCAACGGGTTCGTGGGGGGAAACGGGCCAAAAACGCTGAAACAATTCTTTCAGTTTGTCACCAAACACGGTATTGCCTGTCCTGAGTTTTAATAGGGGAATTATAACACACTGCCTGGAGGGGCTTTTGTTTCGCTCTCAGCCGAATCAGGGGGGAGATCTGTGCTAATGCTATAGCTGCTTGTATTGCCGGTCTGAAAGACAATTGTGGGGCGTGTTTGGCCATTTTCAAGGGTTTGAATCAGGCGCAATTGCAGCAGCGAGGGATTTTTGTCAAACATCCGAGCAGCATTGGCCAAACTGCGTAAAGAGGCCTGCTCTCCGCGGGCTTTTTCGAGGGCGGCTTGGGCCTCTTTTTGAACCTTGAGAACCTGTGTGTAGGCCCGTTTTAGGTCTCCTGGCAACATAATATCTTTGACCGAAAGTGTTTTCAAATTCAGTCCCCATTCGGCCAAGGCGGACTGGCCGTTGGCCTGTAATTGAGCCAAAAGACCAGCCTGATCGGCCAAAAGGCTTTCGAGCGTATAGCTTTGCACACTTTCGCGCAAAAGCAATTGCAGACGTAAATAGAGGGCATTCTGATAATTGTCGACCCCATGCAGGGCTTTGAGAGGGTCCTGTATTTCAAATTGCAGGACCAAACTGATTTTGAGCTGAATCCGATCCGCCGTTAGAATTTCTTGGCCGGGCAAGGTGAGAAATTGGGGACGCAGATCGAGCTTGCGCACTTCGGAATGCCCCCGGCGCAGGTGATAGCGGCCCGATTTGAGTGTTTCAATGTGTTTGCCATTGTAGTATTTAAATCCGGTTTCGTATTCATAAACTGTCACGTGCTCAAACAGCTTTTCCCAGACCAGGATCAGGATCAGCATCAGCACAAGGATGCTACTCAACGGGGTTAAAAGCCAGTTCATCTTATTTCTCCTTTGGTATAGAGCCTAAACCTCACCGTCCCGCCGCCTGGACGGAGGTCTGAACCTGCAAAGCCCAGTTGGGGGTGCCCGAAAGCTCAGGCTGACGGTGGTGTTCAAGCGATGAGGAGTCGAACCCGTGAGTGAAACAGCGTGTGAGTCTGTTTTGACCTGGGGCGATGGGCAAAACCCGCTGCGTGATACGCTGAGGGCTGCGCGCTGATTCCCGCTTTATTCTGACATTTTTGGGCCTTCTAGACAAGCGCAAATCGCTCAATTTTAGGCTATACTTGACTATTCGTGCAAAACCAATGATCTGTAAAATGAGGTTTTTTTAAAGATGTTGATTCAGAGAACCTTGGGAATTCTTGCCACAGGCGCCCTTATCGCCATGACTGTCCCACAGATCTCCAGAGATCTGTCCCTGGCTCAGGCCCGCAGTCAGCAGCGTCACCAGACAATCTATGTCAATACCGCCTCAGAGTTGCTCAAAGCGATTGCTCCCCATCGCACGATTGTCTTGCGCCCCAATACCTATAACCTTAGTGGTTTGGCTGTGCCTGCCAACCATCCCTATCTGGAGCGGAACAAAGACACCGGCGGCTTGATGATTAAAAATGTCAGTCATCTCACGCTGCGCGGTGAAGACGTACGCGCCACCAAAATTGTGATCAGCGAATTGGCGCCTCATGTTTTGAGCTTTCAAGACAGCCATCAGATTCAACTTGAATCCTTAGAAATTGGCCATGTGCCACAGTCCCATGCCATTTGTTTGGGGGCTGTCTTGGGCTTTCATGCCAGCAAAAATATCTCCCTGCGCGATCTCAATCTCTTTGGCAGCGGTACCTTTGGCCTTTGGCTCGAAAACACCCAGCAACTCAACCTCGACAACTCCGTGATCAAAGAGTGCTCGCAGGGTATTGCGTTTTTGTCTGAATCCCGCCAGATCACCTTCCGCAATAGCATCTTTGTTGACAATGCGGGGGGATTCAATCTCTGGGACCATTCCCAGGCCCGTGTGGTGGGCAGCCAGTTTATCCACAACCAGGCCCTGAAATCCAAAAATTACAGCAAAGCCCTGCTCTCGGTTAAAGGCCCAGGGCGTCTGCAGATCCGTCATTCCCAGCTCACGGATAATCATGCCCAGGCGCTCAAAGGCGAGGGGGCTGAACATATTCAGCTCTTTAGCAATTATATGCACCGCAATCACTATTCCCGCTGAGGTCAGGCCAGCGAGATATGCCAGCTTTAGACCCCATCCCTGAACAGCCCGAAACGCAAACGCAGCCCCGTCAGCGGATTTTACGTCGCTATTTGGAAATTTTGGGTCTGTTGATCTTGGCGTTGCCTTTGGCGGGTTTGCTTTTTTTGAATCAACAGGCCGAAAAATTGCTCTATTACAAATATGGCAAAGCCAAATGGGCACAGCAACGCCCTGCCATTTGTTCTCCTGCGCGCAAGGCCCTGGTCTATGCCGATCAGCGCCCAGGTCAGCATCTGGGGCAAAACAGCGATAAACCCTTGGAATTGGCCTGTGAGGAGGCGCTTGCTTTGCCCGCTTTGCACAGCGAAATTCGCAATCGCGATGGCCTCAAATTACACACGGTGCGGCACCTAACCGGCCCCGAATCCCAGCGCCCTTGGCTGGTGTATATCTCGGGCACGACCAGTACTTGGCTGGATGCCACCCGCTATCTGCCGATGGCCAAGCGCTTGGGATTTAACTTGGCCAGTTTGGACATGAGCAATCACGGCATTTCGGGCAATAATGGCAAAGGGGTGGGTTTTGGCTGCCGTGAAAAGGCCGATGTGACTGCCCTGGTCGAATATATTACCAGCACCTATCCCCAGGCCGACCTGCTGCTGGCGGGCACCTCGACAGGCACGATGGGCATTGCCAATGCCTCCGCGGAGTTGCTAAAAGCCCCTTATGCCAAACGCATTGTGGCGGTGGTCCTCGAAAACCCACCCCCGTCTGTTCGCGC